>DAOVVL010000169.1 GCA_030637205.1 Thalassospiraceae bacterium
GCCCAGCGCAAAAAGGGCTATAACAATGGCCTGTTTGAATGGCTGGCCAAGGCGCCGTGGGGCAACCCGGTATTTTCCGGTATGGCCCTTTCGGTGGTTCTGTTCGGGTTCCTGGGCGGCATCACCGGTGTCATCATGGGTACCGAACAGCTTAACCTGATCATGCACAACACCATGTACGTTCCGGGCCACTTCCATGGCACGGTGGTGGTGGGCACGACGCTGGCGTTCATGGCCATCTCCTACTGGCTGGTGCCGACGTTATGGCAGAAGGAACTGGTGTTCCCGGGCCTGGCCAAATGGCAGCCTTACTTGTTCGGGCTTGGCATGGGTGCCGCCTCCATCTTTATGATGGGTGCGGGAACGCTCGGGGTTCCAAGACGCCATTGGGATATCGCGTTCGCCGATTCCGTGCTGGGTCATGCATTCCCCGAAGCCGCTAACCTGATGATGGGTCTGGCAGGTGTTTCAGCCGTGGTCGGATCAATCGGTGCAGGCATCTTTATGCTCAACATTGTCGGAACCGTCTTCTTCGGCAAAGCAAAGGTCCCCTCAGAGGCGCCCGCAGAGGCGCCCGAACCCTCCGTCACCGGAGCAGCTACCAGCTACGGCGGCGCAGGTACCATGGCCGTTCCCGGAACATTTGTTCTGGCCATGGTCTTCCTCACCACGTTTGTTCTCTATTACTTCGTGAACTGGAAGTACTTGGCAGGCGTCTGGGGTCTCAGCTGACGACCTGCAAATAGACGGGCGGCATGAAATTACCCCTCCTCCATGCCGCCCGTCATTTTTCTTAAAATGATGAAAGAAATCATGTGAAATTTGATTTTTCTATTCATAACTTTCGATGGGCCACTGTAGCGTTCCTTGCTGCGGTGGTGTTGTCGTATTCTGGCCCCGCGTTGGGGGCCGGCGACATTTCCACCGATGGGCGCGGGGGCTTAACCGACCGAACCCGCGAAGTGCTGGCCATCAGTCAGGCCGCCGTCGGCACATCGGTTGCCAACTATTCATTTCAGGATAACAAGGGCCGTGAATTTTCCATTAGCGATTATAAAGGCAAGCCGCTGGTGGTTAACCTGATCTATGCCAGCTGTGCACAATCGTGCCCGCCGCTGGTGATGGCGTTGGCCGACGCGGTTGAGATCGGCCGCGACGCATTGGGTGATGAAAGCTTCAACGTCATTACGGTCGGCTTCGACACCTCGTTTGATACGCCTGAAAACATGGCTTCGTTTGCCAAATCCTTAGGCGTTGGCGATGACAACTGGCAGTTTTTGAGCACTGATTTTCAAAGCGTGCAGGGTTTAAGCGACGATCTTGGGTTCGTATTTTATCAGTCGATCAAGGGTTTTGATCATTTAGACCAGATCACCGTGATTGACGGCAATGGCGTGGTCCACACCCAGGTTTATGGCGCCAACTTCCCTCCGACGCTGGTCGTTGAGCCGCTAAAGGCGATCTTGTTCGGCACCACCACACCGTACGCCAGCGTGGAAGATCTGGTGAAACGGGTGCGACTGTTCTGCACCATTTACGATCCGCAACTGGGTCGCTATCGTTTTGACTATGGAATTTTCATTCATCTTCTCGCAGGTTCCACCTTCCTTTTAGCGGTCGGCACTTTCCTGGTCCGCCAGTTGTTGCGCTTTGCAGCCGAGGCAAAAGCAGCCCGGCTTGATCAACGTCAAGGTGCGCACGATCGTTCAGCGTGATATAACTAATAATCGAAAGTGCCGTGGCTATAAGGCCCAAGCAGAGGCGCGCTTAAGCGGTAAAACAAGCGGCAAAACAAGCGGGTGAACCGAGCGGTGCGAAAAGTCCTCAGAACTTTTTTCCATTATCTTGAAGCTGCATTTGATCCGGTGTTTGAAGGTGCGTGGAACCCCGTTCGCCAACTGGGCTCGCTGACCTTTTTCCAGTACTGGGTGGTCGCGATCACCGGCATCTATATCTACATCTTTTTTGATACCACCGTGGATGGCGCTTATGAATCGGTGGAATGGATGACTGGCCAATGGTATCTGGCCGGCCTGATGCGCTCGCTGCATCGTTATGCGTCCGATGCCATGGTGGCGTTGACCATGTTGCACCTGCTTCGGGAATTTGCCTATGGGCGTTTCCGCGGCGCGCGCTGGTTTGCATGGTTTACCGGGGTGCCGCTGATCTGGTTTTTGTTTTTTTCGGGCGTCAGCGGTTACTGGCTGGTGTGGGATCAATTGGCACAGTACGTGGCGATCGGTTCCATGGAATGGCTGGACTGGTTGGGCATTTTTGGCAAAACCATTGCCAACAATTTCCTCAAGCCCGGCGCAATGACCGACCGCTTTTTCACGCTGCTGGTATTCATTCATATTTTCGTGCCGTTGTTCCTGCTGTTTATCATGTGGTTTCATGTGATGCGGCTGAAACAACCGCGCATCAATCCGCCGCGCGGCCTCGCATGGGGTTCGCTGGCTGCGTTGATTGTGCTGTCGTTGATTTTTCCGGCTACATCTCACGACAAGGCCGACCTTTCAACCATGACCCCGGTGTTGAATTTTGATTGGTTTTTCCTGCCGGCTTATCCGTTATTTGACGCCATCGGGCCGGGACCGATGTGGGGGGCGGCAATCGGGCTGACCCTGCTGATTTCGCTGGCGCCGGTGATCCCGCGTTTTCACAGGCCACCCGCGGCCCTGGTCACATTGGATAAATGCAATGGCTGTTCACGCTGCGCCGCCGATTGCCCGTTTGACGCCGTTGAAATGAAACCCAGAAGCGATGGTGCCAAGTTTGATCAGGAAGCGGTGGTCATCGAAAACCGTTGTGTGGCGTGCGGGATTTGTGTGGGCGCGTGCCCGGTTTCGACCCCGTTCCGCCAAGATGAAGAGCTGGTTACCGGCATCGACATCGTCGATCCAACCTTGAAGATGCTGCGTATCCAAACCGATGGCGCCATGAAAGCGGCGCGTGAGCAATCCCGGGCCATGGGCGAAAACGCGATTTGCGTCGCGGTGTTCGGATGCGCCAATGGCGTCGGTGCCGGGGCCTTGAAGGCGCGCGCTCAGGAACGCGGCATTCAGGCAGCCATTGCCGAGATTTCCATGCCGTGTACCGGCATGTTGCCACCATCGTTTATTGATTATGCGCTGTCGCGCGGTGAAATGGATGGCGTGATGGTAACGGGGTGTGGCGAAAATGCGTGTTTTTATCGCTTCGGCCAGTTCTGGATGGAAGACCGCATCAATCAACAGCGCGACCCACACCTGCGCAAGCGGGTCAGGCGCGAACGTCTGGCCCTGGTGTGGGCGGCCCCGACCGAGGTCAACAAAACTGCCGACGCGATGGAACAATTTGTTGAGCGCCTTGGCGCGCTTGAAAAAGAAAAAGAGGGGGCGTAATGGAAATTTACGGCGTTTCCATCTTTTATCTTGTTCCGCTGCTGGTCTTCGGCCCGCTGGTGGTATGGGTTCTGTTCAAGGTGTTTCGCATACAATCGCTGTTCACCCTTACGGATGAAGAACGTGAACTGCGACGCAAACACCGCGCGCTGGTGGCGATACAAAACATCGAAAGCGCCAAAAGTGCGCGCTTTAAAAGACCTAAGCTTACGCCGCTGCGCATTCTCGGCCAAGGCGTGCTGTATGCTTTGTTTATTGTCGGCATCGGCGCGTTTTCCAACTGGCCCGCCTACGAGCAAACGGCGCCGGGTATGGGGCAGATCAAGCTCAGCCTGACGCTTCTGGGTAAGCGCGTAGAGCCGTGCATCATCCGAACCCGCGAAGAACTGATGAAGCTGGCGCCCAATATGCGCCGCGCCAAATCGTGCCCGCGTGAGCGTTGGCCGGTTGACGCGGTGTTTATGCTCGATGGCGTTGAGGTGTACCGTCAAACCGCCAAGCCAGCAGGACTTTCAAGCGATGGCCCGTCGAGCTTTTATGAAACCTTTTTTGTGGGCGAAGGTGAGCACCGCGTGCACTTGACGCTGGTTGATGATGGCGGGCAGGCCCCAACCAAGACTTTTGAGCAAACCGTTCGCTTGAAAGTTGGCCAGGCACTGGCGATCACGATGGATCACGAAGGCCGGGTGGGTGTTTATTAAGCCTGCTTTTCGTGCTGTTCCCACATATGAAAATCACGATCAAAGGTCGCAAAGTGGGTGGTGAACCAGTCGCGCACGCGTTCACCCAGTGCCTTTTCCAAATCCATTTCCCGGCCCTGGCGAAGGGCATCGGCGATATCGAGAATTTCGTCCAGCAGGTTGGCGTGATCGGCCTTGTGTTCGGGGTAACGCTCAAATCCTTCTTCGCGCATGATGCGTTCTTCGAGCGCGAAATGGGCCTCGACAAGTGCGTGGATTTCGCTGATGCGGTGAATGGCATCGACGCCGTCGCCGTCCTGGTCGATACGCGCATGAAGATCGTTGATCGCTTCAATCAGGGTTTGATGTTCAAAATCAATACCGGGAAACCCGGTCTCAAAATCTTTTCTCCATTGGATCAACACCATAATCCGGCCCTCTTTTTTGCTCCTTTATTCTATAACGCTTACGCAATTGGAGCCAATTGATTTGGGTCAATTTTAAGCGGCTCCAAAATCGCCATCCGGGTCATTTTGCGGACACGATATTGATTATGGTCAAGGCGTCAAACCGTATATTAGCGAATAATAATCCTTGTATTTCGACACCTGTTGGGCCGCTTTTGGCGCCCAAATTTTGTGTTCAAAAAGAGGAGGATATCTCAATGACCCTTAAACATCTTCTCACCGGTTTGGCAACAATTATGGCAGTTGCCGTGGTTGGTGTTATTCCGATACGCACCGCATCAGCAGCAGAACTGCCAAAGCTTAGCGATGCGAAACTTACACAGGCCAACAAGATTTACTTTGAAAGATGTGCCGGCTGTCATGGTGTGCTTCGCAAGGGTGCTACCGGCAAAGCGTTGACCGTCGACATCACCCGCGAACGCGGCCATGAAGCGCTCAGGGATTTCATCACA
>DAOVVL010000001.1 GCA_030637205.1 Thalassospiraceae bacterium
ACCTGGACGCAGGATATGAACCGGGTGGTTCCATTGATCGGCACAGGCAGCCCCGAGGGCAACGTAAGCGCGCGACAGGGCCAAACCTATATGGACGATGCCGGGGGGGCTGGCGCTATCCTCTACACCAAGAAATCTGCCGATATCGGCGGAGACACAACCCAAGGATGGATACTGGTATGATGGACATTGCCAAAAAAACCGTTTCAGGTTACAAGAATGAACGGCCTTTGAATATTATCGAAGACGGCTTTATCCATCCTGAACAGGAGCAAGATAATGTCGGTATTTGATGATATTCTAGGAACCATTTTCGGGGGCGCAGATACGAGCGCCCAGGAATTTCAAAGGGCCGCTAATCTGGAAGCCAGACGAGCGATCGATGTAAGCACCGAGCAGGCCCGCGCTGACGCGCTTTCTCTTTTCCCCCAAGCCGATGTAAGCAGAAACCTTGGGTTTCAGGCCGCTTTGGACGTCTTGGGCCAGACTATTCCCTCACAATTGCAGGCATTCCAGCAGGGGAATGTCGCTGCTCAGCAAAACCTTCTGGCTGGGCTACCGCAAGCCCGCGCCGCAATCCTTGGCGGTCAGTTTGATCCAGCGGGATTTCAGGCCACAGAACTAGCATTCGACCCCAGCTTCGCCCAGCAGACTCTTCCAACCTTCCCCACAGGCGCGGTTCCGCGCACAGCAGCCCAACAGCAGGCTCAAGGCACTCAGGCCCTCACACAGCTATTGGCTGGCGCACAAGGCGCTGGCGGCGGCGGAGATGGGTTTGATTTTGAAAGCACAACCACAGGCACCGGCGACATTTTGGCCGATTTGTCAGCTTTCTTGGAAACAGGCCCCGGCAAAATCGCAGGTTTGGCTCTTCCTGGCGGTGGCATAGCTGCGCTGGTGAATGAACTCTTTGGTGGTGCTGGTTCAACATCAGCGGGCCAAATCGGAACCAGCAGTGAACCTGGCATTGATCCGAGGACCAGATCAGCTCGGCTCCAGGCCGAAAGTCGTGCAAGGGCTGGTGTGCGTGGGACCACCCAAAGGGCCGGATTTGAGCGTGATATTACCAGACGTTCCAGAGAAAGATCACAGGCCACCAGAGAGGCAATCGATCGCCTTCGTGACCCATCGACGGGGCGCGTAAGAAGCGCGCGCGAAACCGGAAGCGCATTTGCGCGCAATTGATTGAGGATTTGAGACATGGCACTCGCACCAACCACCGTCGCCGCAAACGCAATCCCAACGGGCCTTTTGGGGTCAGAGGACGCTTTGCGCCGAGCTTTATCAGGCGCGCTTACAGGCGTTGAAGCGGGAGCCGTTCGGGGAACCCGGACGCTTCGACCTTTCACACGCGGCGGCGCGCAGGCATTTGAGCTTCAGACAGCTTTATCGGGCGCTGGTGGCGCACCGGCACAGGCACAAGCCTTTGAAGAATTTACAGCCTCGCCCGGTCAGCAATTCCTGCGAGATGCAGCCGAGAGGGCGCTGTTGAGGAATGAGGCCGCTATCGGTGGCTTAGGCGGTGGCCGTGTCCGCACAGCATTGCAGGAACAAGGTGTTGGCTTGGCGGCGCAGGACTTTGGTGAGCAATTCGGTCGTTTGGGCCAGGTTGCCGGATTGGGCGGTCAATTAGCTGGCCAACAGGCAGGCCTTGAGTTCGGCGAGGGCCGCGACGTAGGGCAGTTGGCGTTTCAGACGGGCCAAACCCTAGCCAGTGGGCGCACGCGCGCTGGTGAGCAAATAGCGGGCCAGATCGGGGGCACTACAAGCGCCCTTGCCAACCTTGCGGCCCAACAGGGCCAGGGCTTGGCTGATATTTTCGGCGCCGGTGGCGGAAACCTCGCTAATCTATTATCAGCCGCCGGGCGTGAACAAGGCTTGAGCGGACAGCAATTGGCAACGCTTCTGGCCAATATCTCGACGGGTTCGGCTGCACAAGTCGCAGGCCTGCCGGGCATCCCCGGTATTCAGCAAACGGAATCGAAATTAGGCGATATCGGAAAACTCGTCACCGCATTTGGGACTTTGTAAAATGGCAGATGATACAGAACAGCGGTTTGGATTATTCAGCCCGGAAACTGGCACAAAGGTCCAGCGGTTTGGCGCTGCCCTGAGTGGCCGTTTGCCGGAATTTGATGTGGCAGCCCAAACGCGCCAAGAAGAACTGAGCGCAGAGCGCAAGAAGGCATTTTTGCTTGATAACCGTGGTGCGCTTCGGTTGCTTCGTGGTGGGAACACCCAAGGCGCTGTTGATTTGCTCAGAAACCGTGTCGGCGAAATAAACCGTCTCGGCGGTGATGCCACACAGTCAACCCAGCTTCTTGCCATGGCCGAGGCTGGCGAGACCGAGGCGTTAATTTCTGGCCTTCAAACGATTGATAACCGGGCCGTTGATGCAGGTATCTTTGATGCGCTTCCAGGTTCAGAAGATGTCGCGCTTGTGGTCAAGTCGTCTGATATCCTGCCCGATGGCACTGTGATCCAATCCACAAGCGAAGGAGTGCGGGTAATTGCCGCCACTGGGGAGCAATTGCATGGCCAAGATGTGGTCGATGCGATCGAAAAGGGCCGCAAATTCGGAGTTACAATTGCTGGCGACACGGCTGCAGCCAAAGCCGAAGCAGATCGCGTCAAACAGGGCATCAGGATTTCGGGCGAGATGTTCAAACAGGTTGGGCCCATCCGGCAATCTTTGCTCACGATTGGCAAAGCGCGGCAGGCTCTTGCAGAAGGCGCGGAAACGGGCGCGATCGACAAATTCCTGCCTGATTTACGGGAATCCTCAATCAAACTCACCAACCTGATGAACCAGTTGGGCCTTGAGGTAATCAGCGGGGCCACCTTTGGCGCTCTGTCTGCTGGTGAACTTCGTTTGGCTTTGGACACTGCATTGCCTACGGGCCTACAACCAGAAGCACTGGACAAATGGTTGGCGGATAAAGGATTGGCTCAGACCAAGCTTTTAACCGAGCTTCAGGACGACATTATATTCCTTTCCAATGGTGGGACTATCGCCGGGATCGTGCAAAGACGCCGTGCCCAGGCGGAAACAACACCACCCTCCGTGGATAAACCTATTGATCAGTTGACCGACGAAGAATTGCTGGGGGCATTGAGGCAATAATGGCAACCCAAGAGGAACTTTTGGCAGAAGCGCGACGCAGGGGCCTTGCACCGAGGCCATCGATTGATGAATTGCGCGCGGAGGCAAACCGCCGTGGCCTTACAACCCCGCAGGACATTCTCGAAACCCAACCGCAGGAGGCGATAACAGCCCCAGCCCCAACTATTGATCTGCCGGCGCCCACTGAGGACGCAGGTGTTCTGGAACAATTTGGAGCAGGATTCAGCCGTGGCGCACAAACGATCGGTCGTGGCTTGGGCTTGCTCGAACCTGAAACTGAAGAAGAAAAAAAGCGTTTTGAAGCGCTTGGCAATGATTTTTTCGCTGCTTCGGTAGGTGAAATCGTAGGCGAAGCTCTCCCATTTGTCCCGCTGGCGGCCATTGGGCCTGCCGTTGGAGTCACGTCATTTATTGGTCGCGCGCTTATAGGCACGGGCTTGGGTGCCCTCGAGGGTGGCGTGATTACGCGCGGCAAGGGTGCAGAAGAAATTGAAACAGCTATTGGTGCTGGAATTGGCGGGACAATAGGTGGAGTTGCGGAGGCGCTTTTACCTTCATTTGGCCGTTTGGTGTCCCGCGTGTTTAAGAAAATTGGTCGCGCGCCAAAAGGTCAGCTCATCACCCCGGAAGGAACCCCCACCCCTGAATTTCAGGCGGCGCTTGACGAGACGGGGACCAACTTTGATGATTTAACCAAGGAAGCGGTGGAAACCCTTTCCCGCGCGGCGCCCGGCACTGTGCCTGAACAAGCGGCGCGGCAGGCCCGCTTTGAAGCGCAGGGCATTCCCGCAACCACAGGCGACATCACACAAACCATGGCTGCCCAGACCGCAGAACAACGCGCGCTGTCTATGGCCACAGGCGAAGCCGGCGAACCCCTGAGACAGTTGAAGCTGGAACAGAGCGAAGCATTCAAACGCCAGGTGAATCAATTGGTCGATTCCCTTGGCGTTCCATCAGAAACCGGCACTTCATTGAAGGCGGCGCTTGAAGGCAGAAAAAAGATTTTAACCACGCAAAAAAATGCGCTTTATCAGGAAGTCGCGGACGCTTCCCCTGAGGCTGCCAATTTCCCCATCTTGACGGATACGATTGAGGACTCATTGCCTGACCGCAAAACATTGCGCCGCCTTTCCAGAATTGCAGGAAGCCAGATCGAAGGCGTTAAGGATCTGCTTGTTGAGTTTGGTATCGACAAAAGCGACGAAGCCCTGGAGCAATTTGTCAAAGATGGTGGCGAAGTAACCCCCCTCACGCTTGGCAATTTTGATGAGTTCCGGCAGGCGTTGGGCCAACTTGAAAGGGCTGATACAACGGGCGCCACAGGTGTTGCCATTCGCGGCATCCGTGATGCACTTGATAATGAAGCTGGGCTTATTGATGATGCAGTGCAGGCCGCAGGCATTACCGATGAAAGCATTGTCAGCACCCTGAAGGCCGCGCGGGCCACGGTTCGAACAATCAAAACGGAGTTTTCCCCTCAATCAATCACAGGCCGCTTGATCGCCACAAAACGCGATGGCGTCACCCCTGTTATTGAAGCATCCAAGGCAGCCAATGAATTGTTGAAGCCGACAGCACCGATTGAAAACTTGCAGCGCACCCTGCAAAGCCTCAAGGATTCCGGTTCGGTTGGATCAAGGGCAGTTGGTGATCTTCGCGCGTCTATTATTCTGGGAGCTTTGGATGCAGGACTGAAAGCCCCATCACGCAAAACAGCAGGCATTGAAACGATTGGCGGCAATCAGTTCGCCAAGTTCCTGAACAAGTTTGGCGATGACAAACTGGAATTATTGTTCAGAGGCAACGAGGCGTCCTTGGATACTCTGAACAACCTGAGACAGACCGCGCTTGATATCACCCCGGCTGAACGCGCCACTCCCAAAGGTTCTGCTGCGGTTATTCTTGATCTTGTCAATCGGTTTGGCAGTATCCCAGGTCTTGCTGCCATCAGGGACGTCGGGAATCTTGTGATTAACGCTGGCGCCGATGAGCGCGCTGTGAGAAAAGCAATCAAGGCAAAGCCGGAAATCATTGAACAGATTTCCAAGTTGCGTGAGAGTTTTCCGGGTATCGTATCGGCACTTGGCGTACCAGTAGCATTGGAGCTTGAATAAAATGGGCAGAAACGTAAACCCCCGTCCACAGCTTTTGGACAGTGCAGGCGATCCGCTCATAAGCGGCAAGATGTATTATTTTGAAAGCGGCACCGACACGCCCAAGGCCACGTTTGCAGATGTGAACATGACCATTCAGAATACGCATCCTGTTATTCTTACGGGCGATGGCAGGCTGCCCAATGTCTTTCTGAGCGGTACAGCGAGAATGAAACTCACTGATGCAGATGATGTACAGATTTGGGATATTGACCCGACCGGCGGTGAAGACATTGGCGGGGACTTTGAGGAATGGGTGCCTTCGGTTGTTTACAACACCAACGACATCGTTCAAGGGAGCGATGGCGCTTTTTATATTTCATTCACCAATGGCAATTTGGGGAACGATCCCACTTCCACGCCCACAGAATGGCAGGAAATCCAATTTATCAATATCTGGAACACGAATGTCACTTATCAGATTGGTGATACGGTCAAGGGATCGGATAATCTGTTTTATGTTTCTCAGACCGCCGATAATCAAGGGAATGATCCAACAAGCGACGCGGTTAATTGGGGGCCTCCATTTGATGGTGTTGTTTCAATAACAGGCGGCACTGGCATTACCGTTTCTGGAACTTCTTCTATCCCAATTGTAACCGCTGATAACAACGGCACTGTGACAAGTGTATCGGGCGGTACGGGCATTACGGTTGGCGGCACTGCCGCAGACCCTATTATTAATGCTGATAACAACGGTACAGTCACAAGCGTAAGCGGTGGCACAGGCATTACTATTTCAGGCACCGCATCTGACCCAATAGTTAATAATGATTTCCCTGAATTGCTTTCAGATACCACACCACAGCTTGGCGGGTTCCTTGATGCTAATGGCAAATACATTGGCCGTGATGTTGGCGCCGCTATTCCCTCGGCCAGCCCTTTGGTGCTAGGCACAGATGGTGACCATTTCTCAATTACTGGCACGACTGGCTTTAGCGCCTTTACCGTTGCTGCTGGTAGGCATTTTACTTGCACATTTGCAGGCATCCTAACCATTACGGTTGGGGCAGGCATAACCATTAACAATGATGGTGAAGATTACACAACAGCACCAGGCGATATTTTTGTCGGCCAATCAACAGCATCCAATGTGGTTACGGGGTATTTTATTAAAGCCGATGGTTCAGCTTTGGCCCCGCAAGTTTTATCCACCGGGTTTATCACCGGACTTGAAACCGCCAACAATACGATTGTTGATACTCTACATGATATTGATATTACTGCGGGTGCGGCGCGTGATGCATCTGACACTGAAGATATGGTTTTGGCTTCCGCGTTAGGAAAACAGCTTGACGTAGCATGGGCGGTGGGCGGTACTCCCGCTGCACCCCTTGGCGGTTTGGATACTGGCTCAATCGCCGCCGATAGCTGGTATTATGTATGGCTTATCAAGCGCACCGATACGGGCGTGGTTGATGTTTTGTTTTCGTTATCATCCACCGCGCCAACGATGCCAGCCGATTACGACACCAAGCGTTTAATCTGGGCGGTTAAAACCAAAGTAGCAGCCACCGAAATTGAACTTTATAAACAAATTGGTAATAGTCTTGAATGGGGAACAGACCAGCAAGATTTTAACGGAACAGGTAGCACCGGGGGCGCTTTATTAACGGTCAAGGCTCCCGTTCTTCCTGTTACTGCCAATGCCGCTATTTATATAAATAAGTCTACTACTGTGTTTGCCATAGTACAAAGCCCCGATAAAACAGCGGTAGTCCCCTCTGTATCCAATCTTGATATAATGGCTACCGGAGGGGCTGACCGCACCACGATAAACAAACCCATCTTAACGGATACAGGGCAGATATATCATAGGGTTAATATTGCTGCGACTACTTTTCAAATTATTATTAAAGGCTTTATCCTAGACAGGAGCATTATCTAATGCCATTTGTAGAACGTGATGCACAGAATAAAATAAAAGCTATTTATGGTACATCCCACCCGCAAGCGCAGGAATATTTGCCGGATGATGATGCAGAAGTTTTGGCTTTTCGCGGCGAAGATTTAGTGGGAATTAAGCTTATCAAAACAATCGCCATTGATACTTTGCGTGATGCAAAGAAACTTCTCCCAATATTAACCGAAGGCGAACAGGTTGATGCTGGCACTCTTAGTTCTGGGGCAATGGCCAATGAGTTGTTTGCTTATGACGGCAAGAGCATGGCAATCACCTCAATCACTCGCAGCGGGTCAGAGGCTACCGTTACCTTTGATAAGAACCATCATTTGGATGAAGAGCAATCATTCTCTATCTCCGGGGCTGGCGAAGCAGAATATAATGATGACTTCGCCGCCGAAACCATTGTGGACAAGAAAATTGTCACTATCACCGTTGCCGGAACTCCAGCTACGCCAGCAACAGGAACCATTACAGCCCTAGTGAAAGATTATCCGTGGATTGATTACTTGAACAACACCGTGTTCTGGAGCGCACCTAAGTTTAAGGCCATTCACCGTGACACAACAAAATATGAACGTGATTGCGTGAAGCGTGGCCGAGTATTGAAAAATCTTGTTCTTGCCGCCGCCGACGTCGCGGCGGTCGATGCCATTGATATAACCGCCGGCTGGCCCGACACGGGAATTTAAGGGGAAATGATATGGGACGCAAACCGAACGACGCTCGAAAACCTAAGCCTAAACCAAAACCCAAGCCCAAACCAAAAGGGAAGGGCAAACGTAAATGATGGCTTTCGCTGCCATATTGATATGCGCCATAGAACTTTCGTTGGCCCATCTGCTCAACTTATCAAGTGAGCAGTATTTTACTGTATGGCAAATTGAGTTGGTGCTTCTCGCCCTTGTTGGGCTGAAATCTGATGGCAGCCAAAGGGACCGATCTGTATTTGCAATATTTCTTTTGTGGTTTGGCTGGATTGCCGCGACAGATTGGGCGATTGATTATGCGGAACCGTTGCTTGTCCAATACGAGGCGGCGATTTTCAGTTCTCTGGTATTGTGGGCACTCGCCCGGCCATATCTTTATCCATCGGCAGAACTGGTTGGTGAAAACGTATTCATAGGATTTTACCAAGGAACCTACGCCCCATTTCTTTCGTCATTGGGGGCGCTTTTCGGCCTTCCATTTTCATCCATTGTGATCGCCAGCGGGACCGTAGTATTGAGGGCCTCCAAAGTTGGAAAGCTGGTGACAAACAACATCGCCGTTGTGGGTAATGGAAACTATGTTTTCGTGGACACTGGCGTCAAAGCAACCCCAGAAATATTTGCCACGATGGCTAAATGTTCCGGTCAACCAACTAAAGCTTTCGGCATATTTAGAACCAATTGTGTCAAGGGGTGCGGGCCTGTGCTTGAATTGTTAGGCCTAAAACCAAAGTCATGGCTTCACTATCTGCCATCAGTTTTCTATTACCAAGCCGTTAGGGGGACATAATGGCAAGTCCAGACACACAGCCAGAATGGATTAAAGACGTAGTAATGTTTGCTGCTTTCGTGTTGACCATGCTTGGCATCCAATACAAAGCCAGCAAAGCTCATCGTGATAAAATAGAAGCTCTCGATGCTGATATAAAAGAAGCTGAAAAAAAAGCCGCCCAGGCAATTGCTGCCGCCGCAGAAACAGATGCAAAGCTTGCCCATTGTCGTCTTGACGTTGAACAGAACTTTGCGCCACGCGATTATCTCAAAGATGCAGAGGTAAGACTTTTTGCAGTAATTAAGGAGATAAAGGGTGATATCCGCGCACTCAGAGAGTCGATAAAATGACCATCAAAGAACTCGCAACAAACATGAAATTCTGGATTGCTGTGGGAGCTGCTGTAGCCGGCGTCCTTATCGCTTTGGGAATGGAAATTGACCGCCCCGCTTGGGCAAGCGATGTTGAGCCTCTAGAACAGCAAGTCGGCATGAATCAGAAGATGATCCTGCAGATCCAGATTGACCAAGTGCAACGTTCAATTTGGGCACAGGAAGATCGCAACACCATGTCGCCAACGCAATCTGGCAAGGATCGACTCCGGGATATGGAATTGCATTTGAAGCGATTGCAGGATCAAAAAGAGGCGCTGTCGGATAAGAAGGACGGCTGATGCCAAAGTTTGGGCCAGCATCGACTGAGCGCCTTGCAACGTGTCACCCTGATATTCAGCTTGTTTTTAATCTTGCCATTCAGGAAGCGCCTGCTGATCTGGATTTTTCCATTGTTTGTGGCCGGCGCTCAAAGAAAGCCCAGAACAAAGCCTATGATGAAGGCAATTCCCATCTGAAATGGCCTGATGGGAAACACAATGTTGACCCCGACAATCCCCGTGATGAAGAATTCCCCGATAAAGCCCACGCGGTTGATGCTGTGCCTTGGCCAGAACTTTATGAACACATGGGAAAATTCAGGCGGCTGGCTGATCACATCAAGGCGATCGCCAAACGTGAGGGAATAGATTTGCATTGGGGCTGGGATTTATGGAATTGGGATCCGGCTCACTGGCAATTGGGAAAATGATCGATGGCAAACACTCTAATCGTGAATTGTGATGGCACATGGCTGAATGATAAGGATGCGCGCCCATCAAATGTGAGAAAGTACCACAATGTACTTTCACCCCGGAATCAATTGGCCCTATATCTGCCCGGTGTGGGCGCTGAGAGAGGCCAATCACTTATCGGCAAGTGGTTGGGTGGGGCGTTTGGTTTAGGCGCTCACGGCCTCAGAAATCGGGCCTACAAATGGATTGCCCGCTATTGGAGACCAGGGGATAGGATTTGCCTTTCCGGGTTCTCACGGGGCAGCGCGGTGGCCAGAATGACCGCTGCATATATTTCCAAAAAGGGCATCAAATATCAGGGCAAAACCCATTTCCCATCGATCGATTTTCTTGGGTGCTGGGATACGGTTGCATCATTTGGAATCCCCATCAATTTAGGCCCCATTCCATTTCAGCGCATTAATCTGTTTTCCAATCTGGAAGTTGGCCAGAACGTCAAGAATGCGGTTCATATTGTTGCCCTTGATGAAAACCGTGAGGGCTTCATTCCCAGCCTGATGAACAATCGCCCAGGCATAAATGAAATATGGGCCATTGGCACTCATTCTGATGTTGGGGGTGGTGAGCCTAATTCCGGCCTATCAGATATCACGCTTTCATACATGATGCGGGAAGCCCAGAAAGTCGGGGTGATGTTCAAGGATGATGCATTTGATGGCTTGGCGCCTAATCCTGATGGCACAATCCATGTCCACAAGTTCAATCCCAAGCCTGGGGTTCGGACAGTTCATGTTCTGAAAAATGATGCGGTGAGTGGGTTAAGCCCCAAGGTGCATATTTCAGCAACCACCCGGCAGAATTACAAACCGCTTTCCAAGGTTGATATGGGGCGCGTTCAGATTGTGCCTTGAGGATCAAATTCCCACACACACAGCAGTAAATCGAAAAAATTCAGGGTAAGCGGCCAAGGCATTAACGCATTCGCCCAAGCTAGCGTAGGATTTTGCCAGCACTTCATTCGGTGCATTTATCCAGTTTGGCGCGATATACCAAGTCATGGGCGATTCCGCTCCCAAAGTTACGCTGGTTCGGGCGTCCCGCCCAAGTTTTCAATCTGCACTTTCAACTGCTTTATTCGGTGGTCTTGGTCTTCAATCAGTCGGGCGGTTCTTTGAAGATCGCTAGTGGTGACGTTGATTGTTTCGCCTCGGCACTTCATTTGCCGGATAATGTCGCCCTTGCCGATTGTCCCAAGCCACACCGAAGCGGCGTTACGTAGGTGCTTTGCCATTTCGTCAACCGTCTGCGGTTCATCAGCAGCGGGAAAATCTGGGCTTATTCGTGTATCCATGTCGCTCTCCTTGAGGCTCCTTTAATAGACGGTTGATTTGCTACGCTGGCTCAACCGCCAAAGCCTCGGTACGGACAGACGCCGATTGGCGCTGCCCCCACACTACTTCCAGAACTGCCACCATTTATGTTCTGGTATTAAGTTGGTTAGGCATAATTCATCAATTCCCAGCTTCTCACGGATAGCGCGCTCAACCTCTGCTGCATCATCCGGCTTGAACCGCTTGGATAACTTGACGCAAGCGCGCCCCCATCCAGTTTTATGTGCATATACGGCCATGTAGTCCGTTGCCATTTCTTATCTCCTTGAGGCTCGTTTACGCGCCGATTTTCTCAGCGGTTAAATCCAAATAATCAAGTTCCGGGTCGTCCGCCATTGCTTCTTGTTTTGCGTCCGGTTCGCTGTCGGCCCTGTAATGGCCAATAAGTTCCCCGTCATTGGTTTTCACTTCGTACATTGGCATTATTTTCTCCTATGCCGATTACGGCTCCTAAACGACAGACCCGTGCATCAAGCCGGGATAACCCCAGCCCGAATGAACACGCGGGTCTTTCTTCGGTTCCATTTCTCGTTTCAACGCATCAAGCTGGCGGCGCGAACAGACAAGAACGGTCTTGTTGTTCAGCATGAATGGTTCGCCATCCACAAATTCCGGGTATTTGGCTTCGATGTACGGCGTGATTGGCAACCACCGGGCAAGCCACTTGATCACGGGATGCACCGGGAACTGGCGTGTTCGCATCTTTCCCGTTGCTACTTGCGGCCACGGCTCAAATACCTGCACTTTCACTCCAAACACATCCATCAGAAAACCCTCGTTACTGTGACAGCGCACGGGTGCATGATGGGCAAGTCCAATCATCACCGTGAACCTCGTTGTTGCAGAAGTCGCACAAACGCCTTCCGTTGGCATTGGCCCGTTTAAGGCGATCCGCAGCTTTGAATAAACTACGTGGTGAAACGGCCCCACAAGGGAAGGGCGTCATAGCCCAAAGGATATATTCGCAAAGATCATTATTGGCCTCTGGGATAGCCTTTTGGATGATTTCTTGCGCGTTCATACTGGCCTCCAAAAGTTACAGCGCAGCGACGGCAATAATCGCTGCCGAGACGCCAAGGCCCAGCACGACACCGATTGCGCCAGGGTGGTTGAAAAGCAAATGCTTCATGGTTCGTTTCTCCGTTACCTATCGAGACGCCATAGCAGGCGTTGTTTCGTTCGTTGGCGGATGCGTGTCGCAAATCTCGCGGAAATGAACTCGGTCAACGCTTAAAATATTGGAGCCTTGACCTTCGGAAAGTGTCCCGTCGTGCCATAGCGCAGCGACCTGGGCGCTTATGTCAGGCGTGAAGAAACTCAGCGCGCCCTTGCAAGGCATGAAGGGCAGTTCCTTGACGTTTTCCAGCACAAAACCCCACGGCCCAAAGAACCAGCGGCTTTCCATTTCCTGAACGCAATCAACGATTTCGGCCATACCGACGATGCCGCCGAATTGGTATTGCCCGCGTTCGTCTTTGTCCAATTCCGCCGTGCTTTTGCTGGCGTGGATAAGCACCGGCCCCCGGTAATGGGTGCGCCAATCTCTATTCTCAACGTCTTTGCCGTCGAAAATGATATTGTGGGCGTAGGGCTGGCGGATGCTGATTGCCTTCATTGTTCATTTGTTCCTTTGTCGGACAGAGCCGCTCGGGCTGATTGCAGCGCCTTGATAAAGGCGTCCTCAGTTTCGCCGGGCCGGTCATTCCAGCCACCAATGACTGCGCCGCCAGTCGGCCCTATGATCCCGATAGGCAAGCCGTTGTATTCAATAGCGGCGTTGTAGGGCGGTACTTCTGCCCCCTTGCTGTTGTTGGTTGGTTCCTTGTGGGCATTGAGGGAAAACCACCAATTTTCATCAACCTGATGTTCCCAACACCCATCAAGTTTGCTGATATCCGTTATGCCGAGCGACCCAGCCAATTCGGCAATTTCCGAAAATGCGACAGCTATTTGCATCATCTTTCCTTTGCTCGTTCAGGGGACGTTTCATCTTCCATTTCATGGCGGCAATCTTGACAGTGCCATTTATCCAGAAGTTCATTATATGCCAAAACATCGTCGTCGGTGTCGATCAGTTCACCGCATCTATCGCAGGCCAACATACTCATGGTTCGTATCCCTTCAAATGGTTTTCAGAACCTTCATGATGCCATCCCGAGCCGAGCAGACGTTTTTGATTTCCTGCTGCAAGGCTTCGTATATTTTCTCATCCGGCTTCTGCCGAATAATCAGGGATGGAAGGTGGGGGTGGTAGAATAATATGTCACACCACTTTCTTTCGCAGAGCATCATCTGGCCTTGGGTTTGGGGAACGTAGGTGGTGGGGCATTTTTTGTTTTTCCTGAGATACATAATCGTCTTGATGTGATTCTCGGCCTTGAGGCACTTAATTTCGACCATGCCCACCTTGCCGACCAAGCCATCCGGGGAGCAGCCTGCCGAGCCTTCGTTGTTGGTTACAAAGCCAACTCTTTCAACCCTGATGTTCTTTTTCATCTGGTAGTAGGCAACTGCCTCGTCCTCAAGGTCTTGGCCCCGATTAGAGAATTGGCTGCCCGTCCAGGCGTCCAGCTCGGCAATGCCGGAAAAAGCCTCGGCAGCGAGTGAACGGGCATATTCCTCTGATGATTTGGATGGCTCACCCTTGGACGTCACCAGCTTGGAAAATGCCGAAGCGGTAGGAACCCCGGACCTCAAGGCCCGCCACTCGTCGCTGCGTTGCTCTGCTTCGTGGATAATCATTTTTTGGCCTGCTTGGAGAGCAGCTCTTTGTGGACCTTGTCGAAGTTGGTGGCCAGAATATCTTCGACCTTTTCCGCCTTGGCCCATTCAAGGAACAGAGCTTTATCAACCCCCGTTTCGTCGAGCAGATCATTGATGATTGTTTCTTCGTCCAACGAAAGCGTGTCGGTGTTTTCAGGCTCATCCCCGTCAAGGTCTTGATCTGAAGAGGCCAGCCCAAGCACCGCGAAAAGCGTGTAGCGTTCAAGGTATGTGACCGTTGAGGCAATCGCCTGAATGGTGTTTTTCTTTCCGCTATCGTCAGCCGGCGCGTTCATCGATGTGCATTCTTGGTGGCCCAGGGCGTGGGTCACGCAGCACGTTACTTCAATTCCCGGACCCGCCTGATTGGTCTTCCAAGAATGGGAAAGTCCGCACTTGCTCAGCAACCCCTGAACCTGATTGATGGTCTCAGCAAGGCCAGCATATTTGGAATTATGACCCGTCCGTGTCTTGTCGATAATCGGACACTCGCCGCGAAATTGGGTCATAGCCAGAACATAGGCTTTGCGGGCCTCGTTGGCTTCGTAGCGTTCCTGCATGCCCATATACCGCTCAAGCGTTTCGGGGTTGGCGCCCTGCTGGGTTGCCATCTGCAAAAGATGCATTGGCGTTGCTGCTGGTCCTTCCACAATTTGGAGGTCGCCCGACCCTTTGTCTGTCGGGTCCATGATTTCCTGCTTTTCCTGTTCTGCGCTCATGTTTCTTTCTCCTGTTTCAAACTATATTTTTCTAGCAATAGGTGGGCAGCTCGTATGTGGCGCAAGGCGTCTTCAGAAAGCTCCTCCCCTCTCAGGTCTATGGCCAGTTGTAGCAGGCACTTGGCGTCAACCTCGGCGTCCTTGCCGTCTTCGTGTTCCATTTCATTGTTCATTTGCCTGCTCCTTATCCGGCCACTTCAGCTTTCGGGCATCGTGTTCGGCTCTGACTGTCGCTCTAAGTTCCCTGATTTCCAAGCTATCTATTGGGCCACAATGTGGGCAGATATGCTTTCTCAGGTTCGGTTTTCCGCAACACGGGCAACTGGCCATTTAGAAATCTCCTCGGAAACAATGCGGCGCGGTCCTTCGCCAATCCATCAAAACCAATCCCATGGACCTTGCCGCATCTTTCCCGCTTTACTGAAGCTTAGATCTTCTAAGCGAAGTACATATTGCGAATGCAATATGCGGACCCCGCCGACCTTTCCTATGGGACTGCTCTTCTGCAAGCAGGCTGGCACTAGGTCAAAGCGGTGGGGGTCTGTGCGTTAGGCCTCCTTTTCTGTCTCGGGTTCTGGCTCCGTTTTGTTGAGCATCGGGATTTGCTTTGCGTTGTTGCCCAGGTTGGCAATCAGAGACTTGCTCAGCTCTTCCCGCTTGGTGTTCACCTCGGCAGCCTTGATCGCCAGGATGGCCTTCTCTTCCTGCTGCCGGATTTCTTCGAAGTTGGCCGTGTTGACCGTGCCAATCAGCCAGTGGCATTCCTTGTCGCTGTCGTAGTCGATTTCAATGTCGGTAGCGACCACCTTGCAGACCGTCATGCCGTGGCGGGTATCGGTGGGGACAATAACGAAGTCGCTCACCTTGATATCTTTGTTCATGGTTTTGAAAACCACCGCATCTTTGGGAAGCTGGCCGCCCGCCAGATAGGCCGGCTGGTACTTCATCTGCGTGGTGTCTTGGGCGAGGTCGATCTTTTCGTATGTGACCGCGATTGCCCGGACGTCTGTGTTGATCAGAAAAATAGCTGTGCTGTAGTTCATAACGTATCCTTTCACTTTCAGTTTCAAATCAGAGCGCCATTTCTTGGCGGTCTGGGTTAATCTTTCTGCCACCAGTAGCGCGGCCTTTCCTTTTCTAATTCTTTTTTGATGATCCGGGGTTTGGTGTCTTTGACACCATAACCGTGGCCATCCTTCCAGCGTGAAGTCAACCACTCATGCTGGGCTAATATCTCAGGCGGTTTGCTTATGCCGTGCGAGGCCGCGTTTATCCCAGAAAGCATCGCCAGCGTCCCTGCGTCGTCTTTCTCGCCGCGCCTTAATGCGGCCACACTTTCCAGCGCGCGCTCCTGATCGGAGTCGGGGCCTGGGCGGAAGTCCTTAATCATCTCGGCCTGCATAATTCGCTTCGCCTATCAGTTTGAGTTCAAGTTTGGCTTCTTCAATTGTGGTCTGGCAGATGGCGATCATCGTCGCCGTTTCCTCATCGTAAACGCCTGCCTTGCGCGCCTTGTCCCGTCTTTCCAATAACCCGTCCAGCGTCTTTTCCTCTTGGTCGACGGTGCGGGTCAATTCCTCGGTTCGGTTCGCGGGGATGGACATGGGAGCCGTCCTAACGAACGCCAGAACAAGCGTCTTCGATTACGCCGCTGATGGCGGTCATTACCTTGGCGCGGGTTTCTGGGTTGGCCTTGAGTTTATTGACCTGCTTTTCAAGTTCGCCGCCCATGCGACCGATAAGGATTTTTGCCAGCTTTTGATTAAGGGCTTCGCGCAATGCATCCTTGAAACCGTCATTTTTGATAAGCGCGGCAAATTCATCATTGATCAGGTTGTAAAGTTCCTGCTCATTGGCATCTATGACGTTGTTGCAGAGTTTTCCAAGCTGGGAATTATAGCCCGTCAGTTGGTTAATGATGGCCTCGGAAATTGCTTTCTTGGCAGTGTCTAAAATCTGTTGTTCCATCGTTCAAAATCCCTCATGCCTAATATCGGTTAAAGAATCAGCCGGGTGGTTCTTCGCATGGCGGATAATGCGGCGAACGCGGCCTCGGCGCCAGATCAGGAGCCAGAGGCCGATCGCCCCAAATGCGGTCAAGATGATGGCGATGAGAAAGGTTAAAAATCCGGTCATGCCGCCCTCTCTTGCCGCCTGAAGGACAATTCCCTTTCGATCAGCGTAATGAGGCGCTTCTCGTCGGGCGATTGCATGTCCGCGTTGTAAATCTGGCTGTGCCGGCTTTCCAGCTGCCATTGCGGCCAAGAGTGAAGCGGGCGGTCCAGGTTTTTACCCTGAACCAAGTCGTTCATCTTTTTGATGTCTTCGGTCTGGGCGCTCATGATAATATCCTCAATCATCAAGGTTGACGCGGCCAGTATCCCAAAGGGCGGCGCGTAATTTAGAGGCGGACACGGTGAGTTGATCGGGCATAGAGAGGCGATCAAACGCAGCTTGCATATCGGCCTTGGCAACATGCTGACCGTCCTGTACGGCCTTTGCGGTCTTGGTGGCGGTTATGATATTCATGATTTTCTTTCCCCTTTAGGTTAGTAGTTTCCGTCCTCTTCAACTTTGGATATATTCCCACACAAAGGGGAAAGGCGCAAGTGAATAATCCCAATATAATGAGATTTTTTCCTTGCATCCCCCAAACGGATGGGATTAAGGTGGGGCATGACCGATATCAACCAAAACATTCTGGCTGTGCGCGAATATATCGCCCAGAAGCCAATGAAACCCTACAGATTGGCGATCAACGCCGGATTATCCAAAAACGCCCTTGCGGGGGTGGATAGCGACGCCTGGTCGCCCACTGCGGACACTTTGCGGACTGTGGAGGCCTATATGAAGGAAAACCCTCCACCGCCCCCACAAGCCAACGACGGGGCAGATTAGCCCCATTTATTCAGGGTCGAGCATTCGCCGCCCTGATAGGCTGGGGCTACCACCTCAGCCGGGTCGAGCCTTATTCAACCCAAGGCTCCAACCTCCCATTGACTACCGGACCCGGCTCCCGTTCCCCCCTCCTCTCGCCGGGTCCGGGCTTTTTTAACCCAAACGGAGAACTCCCCATGGCAGAACAATTGAAGGCCGGAACGGTCGACAACCCGAAGCACAACGTGCAGGCGATGAACAAGGCCATCGTTGATGGCTTTCAAGAACGCTTTAAGCAGGAAATGGAAGTCGCCAAGGCCGAAGAACGCCACATGAAGCCCCTGAAAGACACCCTCAAAAAACACAAACGGAATATGAAGGCCGACACCGGCATCGATGGCATTGATCTGGACAACCAGTATCGAGTCTACAAGCGCCAGGAACAGGCCAAACTTCTCGAAGAAGACGACTCCATGCGGATTGCCGATAATCTCCGCATTGTTTACGAAGCCATGGCCCAAGGCGGCCAGTTGGACTTCGTCGACAGTCTGGGCAAATGATATGACGACTGTGCTGGCCCTTGATATTGCCTTTGTGACCGGGTTTGCTTATGGCCCGGTCACGGCACAATCCCTGACAGCATTGGAGGCTGCGGCGACTAAAACAATAAAACCTTTTTCCGGCGAAGAACGTGTGGTCCCCAAAGGCTCAAGCATTGGTGAGGCCCTTGACCATTACGAAAAATGGCTGAGCGAATTGATTGAGATCGTCCAGCCGGAGATCCTGATTTTTGAAGCGCCCATTTTCACATCCAAAACAGCATTCGACACCGCCAGAAAACTGATCGGCATGGCCGGGATTACAGAAATGGTGGCGAAAAGAAAAGGCATCCGGGACCGTGATGTTTTTGAAGGCAACAACCAAACAGTCAAATCACATTTTGCAGGCACAGGCCGCGCCGATAAGGGCGCCATGGTCGCCGCCTGCCAGCAGCGCGGCTGGGATATCGAAGCCGGCAACCATAATGAAGCAGATGCTTTGGCGTTGTTTGATTACGCCACGGCCTGTCTGGTGAAATAGGAGGACAGCATGAAGGACGCGCTAGGAATTGCCTTAGGGATAATTGGTGTTATTGGATTGACACTTTTTGCATGGCGTATGTATTCCGGCACTGCGCCGGGCACTCCGCTGTTTTGAAACGAGGGAACCATGGGAAACCACCCAAAGATCGACAAATGCCCGATTGAGAACCTCCGGGACGTAATCCTAGCAGGCGAAGAGCCAAGGGAAGTCGAGGTCACGGCGGCGATGGTGAAGGCCCAAGATATTAAAACTCTCGCCAAAGGGCTGCTCAAACCCCAAGCCCAGAACGTGAACCAAGTGCGGCGCGTTCCCCACCTGGGCCTGATCGCATGACCAAGCGCCGCGCCATGACTCCGGCCCGGAAGGCCCGGATTATGGTGGCGCATGACGAGAAGTGCTGGCGCTGCAAGGAAGGCTTTGAGAACGCCGAAAAGGTCGAGTTCGATCACAAGCTGGCCCTTGCAAGGGGAGGCACCGATGACGACGAGAATATTGGCCCTTGCCATGTTCATTGCCATAAATTGAAAACCTTTGGAGGTTCCACCAAGCTGGGCGCCGATATATTTGAAATTGCCAAGACCAAGCGGCTGGCGAAGAAGCACCGCGAACCGAAGAAATCAAAACACAAATGGCCCAGTCGGGGCTTTGGCAATTCTGGTTTCAAGAAGAAGTTGAACGGCACAGTGGTGAGAAAGGAGGAGGAATGAGACTTGTGATTGTGGAAAGCCCGTTTGCGGGCGACGTCGAAACCAACACCACCTATGCCCGCGCAGCCCTGCGCGACTGCCTGAACCGTGGCGAGGCTCCTTATGCAAGCCACCTCTTGTATACACAGATCGGTGTGCTGAATGACAACAACCCAGAAGAGCGGCAGCACGGGATTGACGCTGGTATCGCTTGGGCTGCTCTTGCCGACGCGGTAGTTGTGTATACAGATTTGGGCATATCCGCAGGCATGAAATATGGCATCAATGAACACGCAGAAGCTGGCCACATCATTGAATACCGGACCATCCCTGGATGGCGCGAAAGGATCAAGCCATGAGCGGGCGCCACATCTTTTACGTTGGGGCAGATCCGGAACGGTATAAAACCGAGATTGCCGCCATTCGAGAATGCTTCGCCAGCCTCGACAAATCGAAACGCTGGAAGGTGGTGCTGGAGCCATACGTCAAACGCCGAAGCAAGGGCCAAGACGGGCTGGTGAGAATTTGGGACGGAAAAATTGCGGACTTCACAGGCGACGACCAAGCGTCGGTCCATGATTATCTGGTCAAGAAGTTCTGCCCGGTGAAGCATGTCACGATCGCCGGGGATGAGGTGGAGGTCCAATCCACCAAGTATCTCAACACCCAAGAAATGAGCGATTATATGACGCGGATGGAAGCCTGGGCGGCCACAACGCTTCACTTCACGCTGCCGCCGGCTGAGAACAAATAGGGGGACAAAATGTGGGACGATTGGGAAAACTTTGACTTTGAAGTCGAAAGGCTTCTGTGGATATTCGGTGTGGTGATTGTCGGAATAATCGCCGCCATCTTTGTCATCAGCATTGCCGCAGGGATTTTAGAACCATGAACGACGCCGAACAATACCAACCAGAACCAGAAGAACAGCCCGAAGAGATGCCCGCCAACATAGAGGCAGAAATGGGGCTGCTCGGCACAATAATGAACCAGAACGAGGTTTATGATCAGATTTGCGACATCGTGAAGGCAGAGCATTTCGCCTATCCAGAACACGCCCGGATATTTGAGGTCTGCACTGATCTGATCAACAGCGATCACTCCGCCGATGTGGTCTCGGTGGGCCACAAATTAAAGCCCGAGGACGGAGTTGACGGTGAGCTTTTGGCCGCCATCTTTGCCAGCTTCGCCGGCCCGGTCCACGCGCGGGGGTACGCCGCAGTTATTCGCGATCTGTTTTTAAGGCGGAGTTTGATTGTGCTGGGCCGCGATATAGAGGCCTCGGCACACGAAGAACAGGACGGGGCCCAAATTGTCGAAGAAGCTGAACGGCACCTTTCGGAACTGGTTGGTGACAGCGCCACGGAAAACACCAAGACCCGGAGCGAATTATCCAGCCAAACCCTCACCATCCTTGAGCGCAAATACAACGACCCCCACAAATTGACGGGCCTGTCCACTGGCATTGCAACGCTGGACCGAATCGTGATGGGGCTGGAAGCGCCGCATTTGATTATTCTGGCAGGGCGCCCAGGGATGGGAAAGACCGCCTTGGCCCAGCTTATGGCGATGACCGCAGCCCGGAAACACGCAGAAACGGATGGAGAGGAGGGCGCGCCGGTTGGGTTCTTTTCCTTGGAAATGTCGGCGGACGAACTGAACACTCGGTTTATCGCCGATGAGGCAAATATCCCGATCGGCACTCTGCGCTCTGGCCTATACGATAAAATGAACCGCGTCGCGGAATGGAACAAAGTGGTTGAGCATGGCCAGAGGTTGGCCACGTATCCCCTTTATATCGATGACAGGGGCGGGGCCAGCGCCATGGCCATCAGGGCGCGCGCAAGGCGCATGAAACGCCGCCACGGGCTGGGTCTGGTGGTTGTTGACCAGTTGAGCCATATCGTGGCTGATCCGCGCTTAAAACGTGTTGAGGCGCTTGGACAGACAACCAAAGATATGAAGATGATGGCGAAAGAACTTGAGGTTCCGGTGGTGTTGCTTCATCAGCTTTCTCGCGCGGTTGAAATGCGGGACGATAAGCGCCCCGTGCTTTCAGACTTGCGGGATAGCGGAGAAATTGAACAGGACGCCGATGTGGTTCTATTTGCCTTCAGGGAGCAATATTATCTGGAGCGCGAAGAGCCAGCCCAACGGGCCACCGAGACCGTCGAACAATTTGTTGGCCGCCAGGGGATTTGGTCGGAGAGACTGAGACACGCCACCAACCGGGCCGAGATCATTGTTGGCAAGCAGCGTATGGGCGGGATTGGACGGGCCAAGGCCTCATTTGAAGGCCAATATACCCGGTTTGGAAATATTGAATACCAGCAGGAGGAGATGCTCTGATGGCCGAACTACCGCAAATGCCATGGTTCCCGAGGGATTACCAGGCCGACACCCGGCACTTGACCCTCGAAGAACACGGCGCCTATCGGATGCTGCTGGACCTTCTCTGGATCGGAAACTGCAAGGGGCTGCCCACTGATGACAAGCGGCTGGCCCGGATGCTTGGGATCACCGAGCGCAAATGGCTAACCATAAAAGAGGCAGTTTTGGAGTTCTTCGACGAAAGTGGGGGGAGCTTATTTAATTCCCGTGTGCTTAAGGAGTGGGAATTTGTTTCGCGAAAGGTCGAGGCGAACAGAGCCAACGCGATAAAAGGTGGAAAGGCTAGAGCTTTGAAAAACAAACAAACCGCTCCAGCCAACGGCGCAGCCAAAGGGGTGCCAAACCCGAGCGAAACCCTGCTAACGCAGACGCATACGCATACGCATAAGAACTTAACCGAAACCGAGGACGACGCTACCCCGTTGCCTGACGAGGCGACACCCGAGGTGCTTGATGAGATAGATTTGGAAATACCAGAAAGTATGCGCCGAGAATCTAAACCGAAAGCCACCGACCTGATCGCGGCCTTCGATAAAATCCGGGCCGAGATTTATGGCGAAAATATGGCGCGGCCTTGGCCCAATCAATCCGACCACACCACCGCCCAGCAATGGCTGGACAACGGCGCCACCGTCGAAATGGTGGAGGGCGTGCTGCGCGGGGCGATGGCCGGGATGCAGGGGCGCAACGACGATCCTCCCGAACTGCTCAAGTTTTTCCAGAGGTCGATCGCTGGGGCCATCAAGCAATCCAAGCAGCCAATGCCCGAAGGCTTCCCAGAACGCAAGGGTGGGCGCCAAGGCCCGGTTGGCTTACACGCCGACGCCGAGACAAACCGATGGGACGGCTTGGTCGCTGGATATTTCAAGGATGGCTTCTGGCCGGGGATGGTTGGGCCAACTCCACATGAGGACGGATGCGAAGCACCGCCAGAATTGATTGAAAAATACAGGCCGAAAGAGGAAACCAATGGGTTATAGGCTGCAGGTTCTCGATCTTTTCTCAGGAATCGGCGGTTTTTCGCTTGGCTTAGAAAACACAGGTGGTTTTGAAACCGTGGCCTTCTGTGAAATTGACCCATACGCCCAGAAGGTTTTGAAAAAACACTGGCCTGATGTGCCAATTTTTGAAGACGTTAAGGAATTGAAGGGAAACGAAGTTGGACCAATTGACCTTATTTGCGGCGGATACCCATGCCAGCCCTTCTCCGTTGCCGGGGAGCGACGAGGCACGGAAGATGACCGCCACCTCTGGCCGGAAGTGTATCGGATCGTGGTTGCCGAACGGCCCGATTGGTGCCTGTTTGAGAATGTTGTTGGGCACATCACGATGGGCCTCGACGAAGTGCTTTCTGACTTGGAAGCCGCAGGATACACCGTCTGGACGTTTGTTATTCCGGCTGTCGCCGTCGATGCCCCGCACCGCCGCGATCGGGTCTGGATTGTGGGCCACCGCCAGCGCGAGGGATTGGAAAGACACGCCGGGCATGGCAACGACCGGGATCAACCCGGACGGCAGCGAGAGAATGCGCCTCGACCAACTGGCGCGCCAGGTCTACGCATCCCTGTGGCCGACGCCAACGGCCTGTTGCCACCAGAACCCCGGAGAACACGGCCAGGGGGGGCAAAATCTGGTAACGGAAGTGTGCCGGCAACCAGACGGGGCGATGCCGACTACTGGCTCCCTGAATCCGCAGTGGGTCGAGTGGCTAATGGGATTCCCCGAAGGGTGGACCGACTTAGATGCTTAGGAAACGCGGTGGTTCCTCAAGTAGTTGAAATGATCGGTCGTGCAATTTTAGAAGCAGAAGGAGAAAGCCCCAATGGATAGCCCCACCGAAGCGGAGAAGGCGGCTGCGTACGCGGCCACCAAGATTGAACTGCCCTTAACGGATGACGGTGAGATTGATTGGATGAAAGCACGAATCTTGGTGGCGTCCGAAGTCGAAATGGCAAAGTTTGGCGCCGGTGATCCTGTGGGCATTCTCAAAGCCATCGCAGCCCACGAACGTGGACAATGCGCGAAGGTGGCCGAAAAAGACTGGTCTGCCTTCTCTTTCGCTTCGCCAAGATATATGAGGCGCACCGCCCAAGCCATCCGAAAAAGGCGTCCACTGTGAAAGCCGCTGGCATAAACAAATTGGCAAAGCGCGTCACCCTGAAGGCGCCATTCATGCTGATTGCCCCGGGGCGGAGGCAGCCACTTAGCCCCCAAGAACATACGATATTGTTGGCTTTGATGGGGCGCCCGTATTGCAATGCCGAATTGCTGGCTGAAGCCGTATGGCCAGACCCAGACGATATGCCGGATTCCTGGCACGATGCGCTTTCGGTTCTTGTGTGTACATTGCGGCAGAAATTAAGATATTTCGGCTGGATTATCCCAACTTCCAACCGTCGTGGCTGGACTTTGGAATCAGAATAAGAACGACCGACGCTGGGCGGTCCCCGGCAATTGAAAAAGGAAAAGATCATGAGCGAAGGAAACACTCAGGCGCCAGGCCTGGTAGCAGGGCAAGCCAACAGGATAAACGCCCAACGCGAATCAATCAGCAAACGCATCGTTGACCAGTTGCGGACGGTGAATTCCCGCTTGGCTCAGCTCAGCAATGGGTATGATGATGCAAACTCCAACCTGACCGGCTCACTGCCGACGGCCTGCAGTGAAGGCGCCACTCCCGAAGCGCCTAACAATTTCCAAACTGCCGTTGAGCGTGAGCTTATGGAAATCAATCAGCAGATTGATAACCTCCAGCATCAACTGGAACGCCTGAACGAGTTTGCTTGACCCGATATGGCTCCGGGCCTAAAAATCCGGGGCCATTTCTGTTTCACATGAAACATTTTGCCAATTAACAAAAATCAGGTTAACCTCTGCTCCATCCATATTCAGGAGCATTAGCCATGCACGGCGCGTTAAACCAAAAGATGAAGATTGCCAGCCTTCCGCTTGAAGACCTTATCCCCTACGCCAGCAACAGCCGCACCCATTCCGACGAACAGGTGGCCCAGATAGCCGCCTCAATCAGCGAATTTGGTTTTAACAATCCAGTGCTGATCGACGAAGCCGGGGGCATCATCGCAGGGCACGGCAGAGTATTGGCCGCCCGGAAGCTGGGGCTGACTGATATTCCGACCATTCGCCTCACCCACCTCACCGAAAACCAGCGCAAAGCCTATGTGATAGCCGACAACAAGCTGGCCCTGAATGCCGGCTGGGATATGGGCGTCCTTCAACTGGAAATGCAGGCGCTCGACAGCGAGGGCTTCGATCTTTCCCTGCTTGGCTTCGATGAGACCGAGCTGATCAGCATATTCGCCACCGAAACCGAAGGCCTCACCGACCCAGACGAAATCCCCTACCTCCCAGACACCCCGGTTTCCCAGCTTGGCGACGTGTGGCTCTTGGGCGAACACAGGCTCATGTGCGGCGATAGCACCGACACCACCAACGTGGCGGCCCTGTTGGAAGGCCGTGAGGCCGATATGGTGTTCACCGACCCGCCCTGGAACGTGAACTATGGCGCAGTCGAGAAGGGAAACGCCCAAGGCTACAAGGTGCGAACCATCCTCAACGACAGCATGACCGCAGACGATTGGGTTAAATTCTGCGCCGACGTTGCCGTGTCTCTTCGCAGCGCAACAAAACCCGGCGCGCCGCTTTACTGCGTCATGTCCGCGCAGGAATGGCCCGTGATCGACAAGGCTCTGCGCTTGGCCGGCTTCCACTGGTCCTCGTCCATTATCTGGGCCAAGGACACGCTGGTTCTAAGCCGAAAGGACTATCACACTCAGTATGAACCCATCTGGTATGGCTGGAACGCGGCAGCAGCCCGATTGGCGAAGGTTCCTGATCGGAAGCAGTCCGACCTCTGGCAGTGTGACCGACCCAAGAAATCAGAGCTGCACCCCACCACAAAGCCCGTGGAATTGGTGGAGCGGGCAGTCAACAATTCATCCCAGCCCGGAGACCTTGTCCTTGATCTATTCGGGGGATCGGGCACCACATTGATCGCTGCACAGCAAACCGGACGCAAAGCTTGCTTGATGGAAATGGACCCGAAGTATGCCGACGTGATCGTTAAACGCTGGCAGAACTTCACCGGGCAGCAGGCCAAACGAGAGGGCAGCGGGGAAACTTTCTCCCAGCGCAGCGGAGTTTCTGAAAATGGCACGTAAAGCTACCGGGAACCCAAACGGACGGCCACCTTTCAAGCCAACGGCTGAGGAGAGAAAGACTGTTGAAATGATGGGGGCTGTCGGGGTGCCACAGGCAAGCATCGCCATGTGCATAAGGGACGGGATAGACGTCAAAACTCTCAAGGAACATTTCGGACCCGAATTAAAAACGGCCCTGATCAAAGCCAATGCGAAGGTAGCCGGCGCCATGTTCAACAAGGCAATCAAGGGTGACGTCGGCGCAGGACGCTTCTGGCTCAATTGCCGCGCGGGCTGGAAAGAAACCAACGTCAATGAAATGACCGGGAATCCTGTGGTCAATCAGTTTGTGTTTGTCCCGATGGGGGTCGACGATGAACCAAATAAAGATTGAATACGTCCAGAACCTCCATCCCATATTCACCAAAGAAAAGCGCATTAAGATCATTGTTGGCGGGCGCGGTTCGTCCAAGTCAACTGGCGTGGCGGATTATGTGGCGGCCAAAGTATCAAGCGGGGAATTGTGGTGCTGCGCGCGTGAGACCCAGAACTCCATTGAGGAAAGCGTACACCGCACGTTGCTTGAGGAAATCGAGCGCCTTGGCATATATGGATTCGAGGATACCAAGACCGGAATTAAGCACCTCGACACCGGGGGCCGCACGTTCTACCGGGGGCTATCGCGCAACATTACAGCCCTGAAGTCCACCCTATCGGGCATTGACGGCCTGTGGATTGAGGAAGGCGAGGACATATCCCACGACACGCTTAGGGTTCTCACCGCCTCTGTGCGCTTGAATGCGACCGATACAGCCCGCAAGATCGCCGGCGAAGAGGTCAAGCTTCCTGAGATCATCATCACCATGAACCGAGGCACACGGGCTGGGGCTATCGCTGAGAAATGGTTGGCCCGAGCTGAACGGGATCTGGGGCGCTGTGGGTTCTACGAAGACGAAAACATTATGGTAGTCGAAATGAACTATACCGATATGCCGAAGGGATGGTTTCTTGAGTCGGGTCTGGAATCGGAGCGCCGAGACGACGAAGAGAAAATGTCGCGGGCGGAATATGACCACAAATGGGGGGGCGCCTATCTGGATGAAATCGAGGGAACGATTATCAAAACCGAGTGGTTCGACGCCGCGATCGATGCTCACCTAAAGCCCAACCTTGTCGAAGTATTCAAGCCCCATGGTTCCATTATCGCCTCGCATGATCCGTTCGATGACGGGAACGACGCCGGGGGCTTCGCCACACGCCACGGCTCAATCATCACACAGGTGGATTCCAAGACCTCGGGTGAGATCGATGAGGTCTGTGATTGGGCCACAGGGCTGGCTATTGCTGCTGGGGCGGATTGGTTCACATGGGATGGGGATGGCATGGGAACGGGCCTCAAGCGCCAGGTGGCCCTCGCATTCGAGGGGACCAAGACCAAGTACCACATCTTCAAGGGGTCTCTGTCTGGATTAGGACAGGACAACGCCAAGAGGATATATATGCCTGAGGGTGGGGATAAGGACACCAAGCCCAAGAATTACGCCCAAACCTTCAAGAACAACCGTGCGCAGTATTATTCCGAACTGGCCCGGCGGTTTTTCAACACCTACAACTGCGTGGTGAAGGGCAAATATGTGGACCCCGACGATATGATCAGCCTCGCCAGCGCGGGCATTGAGGATATGACAGGCCTCAGAACCCAGCTTTGCCGCATCCCGCGCAAGCCGAATGGAACGGGTCTGGTCCAGATCATGAGCAAGGTGGAAATGGCCAAATTAAAAATCTCTTCCCCAAACGAGGGGGACGCGGTTATGATGAGCCTGTTTTCGCCAACCGAGGCAGCCCAATTCAAGGGCCTAGATTTTGATGGATGGAATGGTTGATGGTAGATTTTGCTGACCACCAAGAAGTTGTGACGCTTTTCAATGAGGCGCAACGTGTTGAAATCGACAACCGAGCGCGCGCGGCAGATGCCCATAGTTTCATCGACGACCCGAGCGGCCAGTGGGAAACCAACTTCACCACTGACGACAAAAAGCCCCGCTATACCTTCGACCTTACCAACCCCATCGTTGAGCAGATTGCCGGCGAAATGGAGCAGGCCGACTTCGATATCCGCATCAAACCAGCCGGCGGCGAAGCCACCAAAGACGACGCCCAGCTAATCGATGGCATGATCCGGAATATCGAAAACATATCCAGCGCCTCAGATATCTTTAATGCGTCCGGGCGCAGCATGGTAACGGCAGGGATCGACGGGTGGCGCGTGGAGCAGAGATTTGTCGACCACAACAGCTTTGACCAAGACCTGGTTATCGCCCCCCTTCTGGACTTTGCCAACCGGGTCTGGTTCGATCCCAACGCCAGGAAGCAGGACAAATCCGACGCCAAATATTGCTTTGTGATCCAGCCCATCGGCAAAGAGGAATATAAGGAAAAGTTCCCCGAAGGCTCGGAGCAATCAGTGAGCGGCAACAACGGCTCGATCTGCTCCACCACTTCAAACGCCGAATGGGGCTACAAGCCTGACGATATCTTCATTGGCCAGATTTATTTCAAGAAGGAAGTGAAGCGCGATATCCACCTGCTATCCGATGGCCGGGTGGTTGAGGACGATGAGGACTTTGCAAAGATCAAAGACGACTTGGCCTTGAACGGAATCGTTGTCGAGCAAACCCGCAGCCGTCCCAAGATTGTTGTGGTATCACGCCTGTTCGATGCAAACGATTGGCTGATTGGCCCAGAAGAAACTGTGTTCAGTTGGATTCCTGTGGTCCCGACCTACGGCAACTACAAAATCAACCGCAACAAAACCATGTATCGCGGCGTGGTCCAGAAGCTGATGGATCCCCAGCGCGTGATGAATTACAGCCTGAGCCGTGAGATTGAGGAAGGCGCCCTTGCCCCCCGCGCCAAGTTCTGGATGACTACCAAACAGGTGGCTGGCTTCGAAGACACAATCCAGACCTTGAACACCAACGCAAACCCGGTTCAGCTTTACAACTTTGATTCCGACGTCCCCGGCATTCCCGGCACCACCGGCGGCGCGACAGTGAACCCCGGCCTTCGCACCATATCGCTGGCCATGAAGGATATGATCAGCTTTTCGGCTGGTTTGTTCGCGGCCAATATGGGGGACAACCCCGGCCTGCAATCAGGCATTGCTATTGAACGGCTGCAGAACAAGGGTGACACCGGCACCATTAACTATTTCCAATCCCAAGAAATCGCCATCTGCCACACCGCGCGCATCCTGATTGATGCGTTGCCCAAGGTCTACGATACCAAGCGCCAGGTTCGCATCCTAAAAGAGGACGGCTCGTTCGATATGAAGATGTTGAACGATATGGAACTCGACCAGGAAACCCAAGAAATGGTCAAGGTCAACGACCTATCCAAAGGCAAGTACGACGTGACCTGTTCCGCCGGCCCATCGTTCCAGAACAGGCAGCAGGAAGCTGTCACGGGCATTGTCGAGGCATCCAGCGTCAATCCGGAAATCAGCTTGGTCGGCAGCGATATCCTGATGAAGAACATGACCTTCCCCGGATCCGAACAGATTGGCGATCGCTTGAGGGCGCAGCTATTTGACCAAGGCATGATCCCGGTCGATCAGATGACGGACGAAGAAAAAGAAGAAATGCTGGCCGCTCAACAGGCGAGGGAAGAGCAGGGCGACCAACCCACTCCGGACCAGATGATCGGCGAGGCCGAGCTTATCAAGGCCCAGAACGAACAGGACAAGACCCAGATCAGCGTTGAGGAAAAGAGCCAGAATATCCTGCTGGCCCAGAACAAGGAACGCCGCGAGGACGCCAAGTTCAGGGAATCGGTGAGAAGCGGCGCCGCTACCTTCGCCCAGACCGAACAGCAGAACCAGTTCGAGCGCATCGCCGCTACCCAGAAGCAGCAATCAGTGGATCAACAGGCTTTGCTTGATTCGGTGAAGACCATGGCCGAGACCCTGAAGCTCATCCAGGAGGCCGCCCAAGGCCCCGTGGTGGGGCCGGGCTTCGTCAGCAACGTCAAGGAGCAGTCCGATCTTGTGACGGACGCCCAAGACGCTGTTGAACATGGTGCGGTTAATCTTCCCTAAGCGGAAGGTGAAAGACCATCCCGTTCGCACAGGTGCCTGAGATGGCGTATTTGCCCTCGTAATACCATTTGTATGGCTCACCGTTGCAGAACGTGCCGCGCAAGGAAGCGGATTTTTCAACATGACCATTGAGCTTCCAGTTTTCATAATCGGCGCGGTCGGAATCGATGGTGTTTTTATCTGCGGCACAGGCTGAAAGCGCCAGTGCAAGCAGAATGACGGATAAATGTTTCAATTTGTTTCTCCTTTGGTTGATTGAGGAAGTTCCGTTTGGCATGGGTGTTCGCTTGCTTCGATAAGCGCCATCATTGCCACTTTGTGGTCTTCTGGCGTTGCTTCGCCGCGGCTGGAATTACAGTAATGGCAGGCCCTCACGATATTGTCCCTACGGGTGCCCCCATCAACCCGACGAATAAGATGTTCGTCTGAAGCCAAGCGCCAGTACAAAAGCCTTCTTGCGAACCGGGCGCCTTTCATGATCCCAAACCGCTTCCGCGCTTGGTGCTTGGTGCATAGCTTTTTGCTCCACATTTCCTGGCCACAATAAAAGCAAGTCTCAAACATCAGTTTCCCCATATCCAGCCTTGGTTAAAAGGAATTTGGACCGGTTCATGCGGCCTCTGGCCTTGTCGATCGCCTCAAGGGTCTTGGGCGGGATGCTGATGGATAGCTTGATAACTGGCCCACCGGGCTTCTTGGGTCGGCCTGGCTTGCGTTTGGCCATGGTCAATCCCCCCCGGTCAAGGTAGCTAAAAAGTCCTGCTTGGACACCTCAAGAAGGGCCACGACTTCACTGGCTCGCAAATCTGATAAAAACCATTTTACAAGATACCCAGCGCCAGGCTTGGCTTTGTTTGGAGGGTCGGTATCCAAGGATATAACCATGAGTTTGTCTGGCTTTATTTCGCCTGCCTCAATGGCCTTGATGGCGTCTTTCAACGTATCAATCGGAGAAATGAGGGTGTTGTCATTTTTGATATCGGCCATGTGTATGATGTTATCAGCCATAAGATTTCTTCGCTCCAAAAGTTATATCGCGGGCCGGGCTTGATACCGACTGACATGGATTGCTGACCGTCATGCGCCGCTTGTGGCGTCTTACATCCAAGTACCGTGTCGCTTCATCTGCTGTGTGTCCTTCCACACCGCCGCGATAAATGCTCGCTTTCATTGACCAATTAACTCCATACCAAAACCCGTCTATTTAGTCAACACCGAAATTGAACGGTTTGACACATTAACCAAGTAGTGGTTAAACTTCCCCCACGCCAATAATGGCGGTGAATCCTACCTATTGAGGGCAATATGACCGAAAATACCGCGCTGCAAGCAGAAGATGAACAGAATGGGGAAGCCCAGGCTGCAAAAGCTCCTGCCGAAGCCACCGAATCAGCACCGGTGGGCAATGAGGACGACAATCTAAACGACAACACCGATCAGGAAGAAGGCGGCGAAGCGAAAGCTGCGCCTTTCTCCCCTGAACAACAGGCCATTTTCGATAACGCGATTGGCAAGAAAGTCGGAGCGACCAGGGCCGCCGAACGACGGGCGGAGGCAGCCGAAGCAAGGGCTGCTGAATTGGAAGCCAATCAACCTATCGAAACCCGGCCCGATATCCCGCCGATGCCGGATCAATTCGCCGACGGTTTCGACGAAAAGTTAAAGGCACGGGACCAGGCAATCGCCAAAGCATCCGCGTTCGATACCCGGCAAGAAGAAGCCAGAACGCGGCAGGAAGGCCTAGACCAACAGGCCACCACTGAGCGCCAGCAAGCCGTTACGACCGTGATCAATACCTACACTGACAGGGCCGCAAAATTGGGCATCACGCCTGATGAGCTGGAAAAGTCAGGCCAAGCGGTCGGTGCATACGGATTGAATGACGCTGTCACCCTTCACATCCTTGGAGATGAAAAAGGGCCGGCGATCACAAAATTCCTTGCTGAAAACCCGATTGCCATGGACAAGCTGAATGGAATGAACCCCATGCAAGCCGCTGCCCATATCGAAAGTGTTGTCAAACCAGCCGCCCTCAAAATGAAGAAAACCACCAATGCACCGCCCCCCTCAACGAATCTTGATGGCGGGGGTTCACCCCCATCTGAGCGTGGCCCGAAAGGAGCTACGTTCGAATAATGTAGGATACCACCGTTATGGCTAATAATTTTGACTCCAACTTCACACGAAAGCTCGCGCGCGTTTTCCTCGAAAAGTTCGACAGCGAACGTGTTCTCTCCAAAAACGTCGATACGCAGCTATTGACAGGTAAGTTCAACCCATCAACTGGCGCGAACGTGGATTTCAAGCGCCCGACTGATTACCTTTCGGTTCGTACCGCCAACGGCGATGTCTCTGGCGAAACCGCCTCTGATATCATCACCGGCAAAGCAACCGGCACGGTTCAGGATTACTTCACCGCCTTTGTCGATTACGACGAAGCCGACGAAGCTATCAAAATGGATCAGCTTGACCAGCTTTTGGCCCCCTTGGCCACTCGCATCAAGACCGATCTTGAGCTTGATTTTGCCGCGTTTATGATGAAAAACACGGCGCTTATTGCAGGCTCGGTAGGCACCCCTGCTGATGTCTGGGATGATATCGCCGAAGCCGGTGCGATGCTGCAAGCGACCGGTGTGCCCGGTGATATGCCGTGGTTCTATGCGGTCAATCCGTTCACCCAACGCAAACTCGCAAGCAACCAGCGCAGCTTGGGTGCAGGCGGCACGGCTGGCACGCTTATTAGCGATTCAATCCGTAAAGCCACGATCACCGAAGACTTCGCGGGCTTTGATCGCGTTTTAACGGCCACCACTCTAGCCAGCTATACAACTGGAACAGGTGCTGACCGTGCGGGCACGCTGACTGCTGCTCCTACCCCGACCTATGTCGCGGCCAAGGACACTATGACCCAGGTTCTTGCGGTCACGGCGTTCCAAGCCAATCTGGTTGTGGCTGCCGGTGAAACCATCACCGTTGCGGGCAGCAGCCGCCTTAACCTGAATACTCGGGAATTGGTTCTCGATGATGCAGGGGCGGTGATTCCTTGGACTGGCACAGTCACCGAAACCGTCACGCTTGGCGCTTCCGGCGAAGGCAACATAACCGTAACCGGCCCCGGTATTTTCGAGGCTACCGGTGCCTACAATACGGTCAACGCTGCTTTGGCGAATGGGGCCGTAGTTACGCTTAGCGGCGCCGCAGTCACGACCTATCAGCCGAACCTATTCTGGCACAAGCAGGCCTTCTCGATTGGTTCCGTACCGATCAAGAAACTGCACTCCACCGATACGGTGGCGACCACCGAAGACGGTCTCCAATTCCGCGTCTCGAAAGGTGTGGGCTTCCTTGAAAACGAACAGAAGGTCCGGTTTGATTTCCGCCCCGCTTATGGCGTGATGAATCCGTTCTTCGCTGGTCAGGGCTTCGGCTCTTAATGGATTGGGGCTGGCTTCGGCTGGCCCCTTTCTTCCTTCCCCTCAACTCAAATCAATAGGTGAATTATGTTCGGTCTGAATGACAAGAAAGATGAAGCCCCCAAGCCTGCTGAAACAGCCACCAATGAAGCGGCAACGACCCCCGAAGCAGACGCTCAATCTCCTGATGAAACTGCTCCCGAAGCCGATGTTCAATCGCCTGCCGATGAAAATGAAACTGCCGAAGCTGTGGAAACAGAACCCGGCACAATCACATGGGTCCGCCCAAGCGGCAGTGAAATCGAAACCAACGATTCTGATGCTTCTATTGCAGCCGCCGAAGAACAAGGCTGGGAACGCAAGTAAGGGGTTTGTCATGGCCACCGTTGCCCAAGTCGTTAAGGCGTCATTGCAGAAGATCCTTGTCCAGGCTTCCGAAGCAGATATCGAGGCTTCCGAGGCTCGGGATTTCATTTTCACGATGAACAACTTCATGCTGGATCTGGATGCCAATGGCGTCACGCTCGGCTATACCGCAGTCAGTGATTTGGCAGATGAAATCACCATCCCAACTGGCGCATTACGCGGCCTGATTTACAACATGGCTGTTGAGGCTGCCCCTGAATACAATGGCACGGTCACGGCAGCCTTGGCGCAGATTGCCAAAGAAGGTCTCCAGACCATGCGTAAGCTCGGTCAGTCCCTTGGCGCCACAGAGTTCCCCAGCACGCTTCCTGTCGGCTCTGGCAATCAATCGAACGGCGTATGCCTGAGCAAATTCTATCCTGAACTGGAAGCATCAATCCTTGCTGAAACAACCGGGTCAATCGGCCTTGAAGTAAGCACAAACGAGGTGGCAGACTCATGACTAATCAAGCCCAAGGACGCAAAAAAAGCCTATTCCCGGTCCAGACCACTGTGTTGGCCGGGGCCGCATTTGATTATGTGGTTTCCGGGGTCAATTTCAGCATTTCATTTGCCAATCTATTATCGGAACTTGGCGCGACCGGAACCATGCAACAGGAAGGCGCGGGCACAGGGACGCCAATTTTGGACGTTGCGGGCAGTATTAACGGCATCCGCGACCTTGAGGCCGGCTCAGGCATCCAAACCAGCGTGAGCGCCCAGAACGGCGCAGTGATCGAACACAATTTCCAGCTTGATGCTGTTGGTGTCCCATTGAGTGCTGATTTCACCATTGCAAGCCCGGTATTCAGAAGCCTGGTTGCGGGTGACGGAATTGATATCACGGAATCAGGCGACGAGATTGAGATCAAGCAGTCAGTCGTCCCGATATCCACAAAAACTGTTGTGGTTAATGATTTGGGCGACCTGCCAACGCCTGTTGGCGGGGTTATTACGCTTGCAGGTGACACCAAATATTTGTTTAACAATGATATAGATATCGGGATAAACCGTTTTGTTGTTGGCAATAACTGCGTGCTGGACGGGGCGGACAATATCGTAATTACGATTTTGCACTCTGGCTCCGGCATTATGTTCACATCCGCAAATTCTTCGTGGACAGTCAGAAACCTTACCGTCAGTTGTGGGTCTGGAACCTTTATTGATTTTGATGGTTCTGGAACCGAGATTTTCCAATTAAAGAACTCTGTCGTTATCGTTGATTCCCTTGGAACGATTGATGATTTTCAAGGGATTCATATCGACGATACGCAATTCCAGATAACCACTGACGGGTTCTTATTCGGGGGCACCAACGGCGTTATTTTAATTGAATCCACTTTGGGAACCATTGCCGCCGGAACACTTTATGATCTAGGAACAGCTACGTTCAATGGATTTGCGATAACGGATTCATTCACTACCCTGAATGGAACCAGCGTTTTTCTCGATGGTGCGGCGAGTTCGGCTAATATTACATCCGGGAATCTTGGCTCTGTTCACAATTGCAGATTTTTCAGCACAGGCACACCGCTGCAAACAATTACCATCGCTGATATTAGATGGCAGTTCGCGATTAATGACGACATTCAAGACACCAATAAGGACTGCCTGATGTCGCAAGTTAATAATGCTGTTGAAACCGTTATATCGGTTGTAAGCACACCGGTAAAATTGCTCGGTTCATGGAACGAAGAAGATGCATTCTTTTTCTCTACCGATGCGACAGGCAAGATGACCTACATCGGCGAAAAAGATATTGAAATTAATGTCGATATGTCATTTTCCGGAGCGCCAGCATCAGGAACAAATAAAGATTTAAAGTTCTATGTCGCTAAAAATGGGACTGAAATAACAAATTCTGGCGCAGCTAACCGACTATCGTCCGGTGATGCGGGAAGAACCAGTATCATGTGGCGTGTGTCGTTATCTACCAACGATTTTATAGAGGCATTCGTTGAGAATAATACCGATACTGTAAATGTTCTTGTTACGGATGCTGTACTGAGGCTTTCCTAATGCCAAAGACACCCCTACCAATTGCCACAGGGTTTTATGTAAGCCGTTCCCTTCCTCTCGCAGCGCAGGAATGCATCAACTGGTATCCGACCATTGTTGAAGGCACGGCGCTTTCGGATCGAACTTTATTCGGAACGCCTGGGCTTCTTCAAATAGCAACCACCGGCGTTGACAAACAGGTCAATCGTGGCTCCCACGTCAAAGGTGGTATCGCCTATTTTGTGAACGGCGAACTATTGTATTGTCTTTCGCGGACGGTTGTTGGCGGGGAAGATGTTTTCTCCATTGATGCTTTGGGAGTAATCCCCGGCACTGAGCGTGTGTCCATCGCCGACAATGGCACCCAATTGATGATCCTGGTTCCGGGTGGCGATGGTTTTATTTTTGATGAAAGCGCCGGCACACCGTTCCAACAAATAACAGACCCTGATTTCACGGCAAACGGCGCACCGCAGCATGTGGTCTATATCGACGGCTATTTTGCAATCACAACAGACAGCAAAAAATTCATCGTTTCAGCCTTGAATGATGGGCTTTCGTATGATGCCCTTGATTTTGGAACCGCCGAAGCTGATCCCGATGATATCGTGGCGCCCATTGTCCACAGCAACCAGCTTTTCATTGGTGGTTCAGAAACCATCGAAGTGTTCCAGAACATTGGCGGTTCGGGGTTCCCTTTCCAAAGAGTCGAGGGCTTTGTGATCCCAACCGGTGTGAAGGCAGCATTTTCCATTGTGCAGGCAGGCGAGACCTTCATGTTTATTGGCGCCGGGGTGAATGATTCCCCGTCGATCATGCAATTCACAGGAACCAGCGCGCAAATCGTTTCAACCGATGCCATTGATGCCATCTTGCAAGGGTTCACTGAAGATGAGATTGCCCAATCCTTCGCATGGTCTTATTCGCAATCGGGCGCGCATTTTGTCGGGTTTTCCCTTCCGACCACAACCCTCGTATATGACCAGAAATCCAAGGAATGGCATGAGCGCCGCTCTCAAATCATCGACGCCAGTGGCACCCGCAATATCAGATGGCGCACCAATTCGCTTATCACGGCTTATGGCCGGGTTTTGGTAGGAGATTCAGAGGATGGCCGCATTGGTGAGGTCGATCTTGATTTCTATGATGAGTACGACGGCGAAATCATCAGGCGACGTGCAACGATGCCGTTCTCCAATGATGGTAATTCCTTTGGGCTGCCCATGCTTGAATTGACTATGGAAAGCGGGGTTGGGGATTTTGTGACCGAAGATCCGCAAATCAGGCTTGCATTCAGCAAGGATGGAAAGACCTTCTCCAGCGAATTAACGCGGTCGGTCGGCAAGGCAGGCGAGTTTGACAAACGTATTATCTGGCGCCGGCTGGGTCGGTTCCCAAGACTTTCAGTCTTCCAGTTCACCATGAGCGCCAAGGTCAAACCAGTGATTATCAAACTTGAGGCCGATATCGTGGGAGGCACGCCATGACAACTCCCCCGCATCCTCGCCACGCCATTGTCGATGCCTTGGGGAATATGACCCAGACGTTCCGCACCTGGACGCAGGATATGAACCGGGTGGTTCCATTGATCGGCACAGGCAGCCCCGAGGGCAACGTAAGCGCGCGACAGGGCCAAACCTATATGGACGATGCCGGGGTGGCTGGCGCTATCCTCTACACCAAGAAATCTGCCGATATCGGCGGAGACACAACCCAAGGATGGATACTGGTATGATGGACATTGCCAAAAAAACCGTTTCAGGTTACAAGAATGAACGGCCTTTGAATATTATCGA
>DAOVVL010000033.1 GCA_030637205.1 Thalassospiraceae bacterium
ATCGGCATGGTGGGTGTTTTTGCATCCGGTGGCGTTCTCGAAGCCACCAGCACAAATGAGTTTTGCACGTCATGTCATGAAATGAATGATTTTGTGAAGCCAAGCTACGAAGCATCTGCGCACTTTAGTAATGCAAGTGGGGTGCGCGCAGATTGTGCGGATTGCCATGTTCCCAAAGAATTCCTGCCCAAAATGATTCGCAAGACGGCTTCCATAAATGAAGTGTATCACAAGATTTTGGGCACCATATCGACCCGGGAAAAATTCGAAGCCAAACGCCCGGAACTTGCCCAGCGGGTATGGGACTACATGGCTGAAAACGATTCCCGTGAATGCAGGTCTTGCCACAGCGTATCGGCCATGGATCTTCACGCGCAATCGCCTGAATCTGCCCAGTTAAAGGCAAAGTTCGATTCCATCGATGCAACTTGCATCAATTGCCATAAGGGGGTCGCGCACGATTTGGCAAAGTAAAATCTGAAACTGTTTAGAGTTCCCGACTAATTACTTAATCAAGAAGGGAGGCTGCAATGTTTAGCTCACACACGAAGTTTTTGATGGTATTCGTTGCCGTCCTCTTGGGGGCCGCGTATCCAACTACTGCTTTTGCAGCGGAAAAAATGCCCGACATTCCATTTTTTGAAAAATGGTCCGGCTCACCCCATGCAGATGCAAAGGCCGAAGCCTTTCGCCATTGGGATGATGACGGTGAAGTGCCCAAGGCATGCGCGAAGTGTCATTCGAGCGACGGTTTCAGGGATTTTGTCGGCGCAGATGGCAGCCCCGAAGGTGTTGTTGACAAGGGCGCGCCAATCACCAGCGTCATTACTTGCATCACGTGCCATAACGAAGCAACCATTGTGCTTGATAGCGTTACCTTCCCGTCCGGGCTTACCATCGCACACAACGGGGACAGTTCGCGCTGCATGGTATGTCATCAGGGCCGCCAGGCCGGCGCCAATGTGGATGCCTTGGCGGCGGGTTTGCCGCCTGACGGGGTTTCAGACAAGCTGAAATTCCTGAACGTGCATTACCGCGCCGCTGCGGCAACCCTGTGGGGCAGTAAGGCCAAGATCGGCTATGAATATACGGGTATAGATTATCAGGGCCGCACCGATCACTGGAAGAACCTCAACGAATGTGTTGAATGTCATGATCCGCATTCACTGGATGTGCGTGTCGAACAGTGCGCCCGTTGCCATGAAACGGTCACGGATGTTAAGTCCCTGAGTTCCATTCGCTGGAGCAAACCGGACTTTGACGGTGATGGTGACAAACGCGAAGGCATCGCGGGCGAGGTTGCAACCTTGCATGAAACGTTGATGAACGTGATGCAGGCATATGCAAAGAAAGTCAGCAAGCCCATTGTGTATGATGCTCACGCTTATCCGTACTTCTTCTATGACACCAACGCCAACGGTACGGTGGATAAGGGTGAAGCGGTGTTCCCCAACCAATACAAATCCTGGACCCCGCGTTTGTTGAAAGCCGCGTACAATTATCAGTTCGTGGCCAAGGATACAGGCGCGTATGCACACAACCCGCGTTACGTGATGCAGTTGTTGTTTGACAGCATTTCAGATGTTTCTGCGACAACCATGACGGATATGACCGGATTGGTCAGGCCGTAACGCGATCACACTAGTCTTGAGCCGGGCATTGCGCTCGGCTTTTGACGCCCTCAGTCTTCACCGTTTTCGCTGTCGAACGGCGCGCCCGCGTCGCGCGCCTGCTGGCGCAGTTCTTCGCGTTCCTTCAGGTAGTCTTCGGTGGTGCGCGGACCTTTTCTGGGGGCTTCGACCCAGGGGTCGGTGTTGCTTTCCGTCATGGCAAAAACACGGCAGCTATCACACATTTTCAGACGCTCAAGCGCGGCGGGGTCACTGAACATTGCATGATCTTTTAGTTTCTCAATCATATGGTCGATAGACGATTTGGTGCCGAACGGTTTGCCGCAGCTGATACATTCAAACGGGTCTTCTTCCTTGATGGTGATAAGCCCGATAGCTGCTTCGGTGAAATCAAGACCGGGCTTAAGTTCGATCACATTTTCCGGGCACGCCTTGCGGCACAGCCCGCATTGCACGCAGGCAGCTTGCTGAAAACGCAATTGGGGGCGATCATCTGTGCTTTTCAGCGCAGCAGCGGGGCACACGCTGGTGCAGGCCAGGCAAAGTGTGCAGCCCGCCGTATCAACCGTAACGCTGCCAAACGGTGCGCTTTCAGGAAGATCTATCCAATCGTGCGGTTGGGGTGCATGGCGGTGAAGATGGGCCAAGGCCGTGCGCAGCAATTCCCGCTTGTCACCTTCGGCTATAAAGTTGCCGGGCGTGAGCGTTGCTTTTGCCGGGGTTTCCCACAGGCGCGCCGAAATGGCGTCGGGATCATTTTCAATTAACAGAGCAATGCGATCGCTGCCATAACCGAGGCCCTCGAGTGCCGCGTTGGCGTATTCCAGTTGCGGTTCTAAATCCTGCGTTTCTTGTGCCTTGGCCGGACTTGCCTGAAGTACGACCTGCTCCGCCCCATAGGCGACTAGCCCTAAAACAGTTTCCATCCCAACCTGGGTGATGGAATTCATCGCGAACGGGATAACGTTCGGCGGCAGGCCGCGGCCATAGCGCGCCATCAGGTTAATAATTTCATCGCCGCCTTCGGCTTCATGCATCAACATGACCGGGGCCTTGCCACCCGCGCCCAGATAGGTGGTCAACAAGGCGCGTGCACGCGCAACCATATCGCGCGATGTGGGGTAAAGGTATGCGTTGGCCCCGGTGGGGCAGACGGTGGCGCAGGTTCCGCACCCGGCGCAAACATACGGATCGATGGCGACCTGTTCGCCCGCCGGGGTTATTGCGCCGGTCGGGCAGCTGTCGATGCAACGGCTGCACGCGGTAATCCCGCTTCGTGAATGGGCGCAAAGCTTTCCATTGTGGGCAACGTATCGCGGCTTGGCGAATTCGCCGACCATTTCGCGGGCTTCAAACAGCACACGCTCCACCAATGCCGGGTTTTTGATGTCGGGGTGATAATATCCGTCGCGCTTGTTGGGTGCCGTAAACAGCGGGGTCGTTCCCCGCAGGTCTATAATCAGGTCGGCTGTCAGTATCTCATCCGCCCCGGCAGGGCTGAATGAAAGGCCCGCGCGCGCGGTTGGGTCGCGATGGCTTAAGCCCTTGATCTCTACCTTATACGCACCCAGATGCCCGCTCGCGGTGGCAACCTTGCCGGCAAAGATTGGAAATTCAGCAATACTTGGGGCCACTGCATCGCCACCTTCGCCACCCTCAAGGAGCACACGTACATCCATGTGCTCAGACAGGCGGGTTGCCGCTTCCATCGCAACGTTGCCGGCACCCAAAATCAATACTTGCCCATCGCTGGAAAGCGGCACCGATTGGGTGGGTTTGATTTCCACCAACGCCTCGGCGATCAAGGCGGCTATTTTTGGTGTGGCATCGGCGCCTTTATCAGACCAGCCCGCACGTTCGCGGATATTTACAAATGTTGGGGATGGCGCATCGTCACCATGACCTTCTGCCCAAAGCTCATCAAACAGCGCCGCTTCCTGGGTGCAGCAAACAATGGGCGGGTTATCTGCCGAGTTGTCGGTTGCGAATTCTTTAATTTGTGCACGACAAAGGTGGGTAAATAGTTGCGGAGTTTCGCGCCCTAGAGCCTTGCCCAGCGATTTGAGGTCAACGGGCATGCTGTCGGCGCAGGAACACACAAAAAGGTTGTTTTTTTGCTTTGCCATGGTCATGGGAGGTCCTTGATATTAAAAGAGAATATTATATGGAGACTGGCTTGAGAGTCTACAACCGTGTTGATTCGTAGACCGCCATCATATTCCATCCGTCTCGATCTTTAGCACCACGCCGCAATGCTTGCAGTGTATAGCATCAGGATCGTGACGGTTTAATCCGCACTCGGGACATTTGTATTCTATCTTGTGGGTTCTGAAAATAGCTTGCACAAGTTTGAGGAATAGCGCCACCCCGAAAATCATGATGAATACGGCCAGCAATCTCCCCCACGGACCTTCCAGTGTAATGTCCCCAAAACCGGTGGTGGTAAGTGTTGTGACGGTGAAGTAAAGCGCATCCACATAGTTGCTGATTTCAGGGTTCGTGCGAACTTGCTGCACATAGACCAAGGCAGTAACGAAGAAAATGAAAACAAATAAATTGATAACGCCATGGACGATCTCTTCGTTGTTTGCAAAGAAGCGGTAACGACCGCGAAGGTCGTGAACCATGTGATAAGACCGGATTAACCGCAACGTACGTATGACCCTTAGGAATGCAAAATTTTCGGTGATTACAGGAAGCAGCAGTGTGATGATGACAATTGCGTCGGCCAGCGCAACGGTCATGAATGCGTAATGAAGTTTACGCCGCGCCAGCCATAGCCGCGCCAGATAATCAACCAGCATGATGGCCGCAATGGTGTAGTCAATAAAGACAAGCCATGGAATATCTCCGACCATGGATACGATCAGGAAGTAACCAATGATGAGAAAATCAAGCGCCAGGAGTGCGTAGCGAAAGTGCCGTGCCCGCAGACTCCGGCCTTCATAAAGTAGCTGGAGCGAATGATAAATGGCTCGATGCTTCTTCATGGGCGTTTCCGTTACTCTTGTGGAAGCTGGTTATTGCAGCTCATTAACGATACGATAAAATAGTACTTCATCACAAGAGATCCGGGGATATCAGGCCGGGCGTGCCAACAACAATGGCAAGGGGTATCGGCAAAATGAACATCAAATGGTTTAGCAAGCGCGACCAACTGATGGTGCTGGCGCTCAGTGTTCCGTTGCTGGCTCGCCTTTATATGGATGGTCAGGATGCAGCGATGCACCGACTGGCCCTGTTGATCGTGATCTTTATCGTGGCATTTGGGTGGAACGCCTTGTTCGCTAAATTGATGGCGAAAGAGATCGGCGCGGGGCAGCTTGAATTCGCCATGCTCTTTGCCTTGTTGTTGCCATCGCCCGTTGGTTGGGGCGGGGTTGTGTTGGCCACCAGCTTCGGCTGGGTATTTGGACGTGAAATTTTTGGCGGCAAGGAAATATTGCCGCCAGCACTGATCGCAATGGCCTTTGCCATATTCTCCTTCCCAGATGGCGGTTTTGAGACCCAGTGGATACTTTCTGTGCGCCCCGATCCTTTGTTGGCGCTGGCGTGTCTGCCGGGGGCGGCGTTGTTATTGTGGAAGGGCGTTTTGCGCTGGCAAGTCGTCGCCGGGGCATTGTTAGGCGTCGCCGTTATGTTGGTATTGATAGACATTCCGCAATCGCAGCAGTGGTGGGAGCATTATCTTCTTGGCACTTTTGCAATCGGTGTGTTGTTCCTGGCGGCAAACCCGGAGTGCGCACCGCGCAACAAAAAGGCGCGATGGTTATACGGCGGTTTGCTCGGCGTATTAATTATTAGCATTCGCCTGTTTAATCCTGACCAGCCAGATGGTGTGGCATTTTCCATTTTACTCGGCGGTTTGTTTGCCCCCTTACTGGACCGAGCCCTGAACTGGAGGGGTAAAACATGAATAACTTTAATCCCCTGAAGTTTTGGCATTCGTTTTTGGCTATGCCGAATGCAAATCCGGTCAAGACCATCGGTGTTGCCTTTCTGGTGGCGCTGGTTTGCTCGTTTATGGTTTCGTTCACGGCCGTGACGTTAAAGCCATTACAGGATGCCAATCGCCTGGGCGAAAGTGTTGCAAGCTTGACTGATATGTTAGACGTGCTGGGCGTGGGCATTCCTGAACCACGCCTAGTTGAACTTTCCAGCGGGGCCTATGCAAAACGCGATCCGGGCACGCAAGTGGAATTGCTGCCCGATCAGGATCTTGCCGGTCTGGGTAAAATCGAAACCGTATCCACGGTTTATGAATTGTCCGAAGGCGGCCGGATCAAGCTGGTGATCCTGCCGGTGCGCGGGGCCGGGTACAAATCAACGCTCAAGGGGTATCTGGCTTTAAAAGAGGATCTGAATACCATTGCCGCACTGACGTTTCACCAACAGGACGAAACCCCCGGCATGGGGGCACGGATTATGGAAAAGCCGTGGCAGGCGCTTTGGGCCGGAAAACAGGCAGCAGATGAAAACGGTGTCATTCGTATTGAAGTGGTCAAGGGTGCCAGCGAAGGCGTGCACGAAGTTGACGGCATATCGGGCGCCACCCGAACCGGTTCGGGGGTTGGCGACCTTGTACAGTTCTGGCTCGGCCCCCAAGGTTACGGCCCTTATCTAGCCCGCCTGAAAGCGGAGGGCGTGAGATGAGCCAGCAAAACCAGCCCCTGATAGAACCCATTGTCGCCGCCAACCCGGTGACGCTGCATGTGCTGGGGATTTGTTCGGCGCTGGCGGTTACCACTTCCATGTCCACAGCATTGGTGATGAGTGCGGCGTTGATTTTTGTGCTCACCTTTTCAAACGCCATCATCAGCCTGATCCGCCACCATATTCCAAAATCCATTCGCTTGATCGTACAAATAACCATCATCGCGTCTTTGGTTATCGTGGTTGACCAGATTTTGCAGGCGTATCTGTTTGATATGAGCAAGCGGCTCAGCGTCTTCGTCGGGCTGATCGTAACCAACTGCATTGTGCTGGGCCGTGCAGAAGCATTTGCAATGAAAAACAAGCCGGGGTCGAGCTTGCTGGATGGCATCGGAAACGGACTTGGCTATGCATGGATATTGCTTTTAATCGGTGGCGTACGTGAATTGTTCTCAGCAGGCACGCTGATGGGATTTTCGATCCTGCCACTGCTTGAAGATGGCGGTTGGTTTACGCCACTACAAGTGATGGCCTTGCCGCCCAGCGCCTTTTTCCTGTTGGCAATGTTGGTATGGGCCGTGCGCAGCCTTCGTCCCGAACAACAGGAGAATGTGTCGACAATCGAAAATGAGGAGGGCGCGCCATGAGCGAACTATTGCTTCGTGCCATCTTCAGCGAGAACCTGGCGTTAGCTTATTTCCTTGGCATGTGTACGTTCCTTGCGGTTTCGCGGAATTTTGAAACGGCGCTCGGGCTTGGTCTTGCCGTAATCGCAGTTGAAACCATTACGGTTCCCATTAACAATTTGCTGTTCACATGGGTGTTGGCAGACGGGGCGCTGGCATGGACGGGCCTTGAGGATGTGGATTTAAGCTTCCTGACGTTGATTGCATCCATCGGTGTGATCGCAGCCACGGTGCAAATACTTGAAATGGTGCTGGATCGGTTTTTCCCGGCGCTCTATCGGGCGTTGGGTATCTTCTTGCCGTTGATCACGGTCAACTGTGCCATTTTGGGCGCCAGCCTGTTTATGGTGGAACGGCACTACGATTTTTCCGAAAGCGTTGTTTACGGATTTGGTTCCGGGTTGGGCTGGGCGCTGGCGATTTGGGCGCTGGCGGCACTGCGCGAACGCGTGGATGAAAGCCTGGTACCGAAGGGGCTTCGGGGGTTGGGGCTTGCTTTTATCCTGACCGGGCTGATGTCCATGGGTTTCGCTATATTCAGCGACTTACAAATCGGGTGAGGTGACGATGAACGAAATCCTTCTCGGTAGTTTGGTATTTACGGGGCTGGTCACGTTGCTGGCGCTGATCGTGATGGGTGCGCGCGCGGTACTTAGACCCCAGGGGATTGTTCGTCTTACCATCAATGGCGAAGGCGCGATCGAAGGGGACTTGGGAGAAAAGCTGATCAGTGCCCTGGACAACGGGGGCGTACACTTGCCCACATCGTGCGGCAGGGTTGGTACATGCGGTTTGTGTAAGGTTCAGGTTTTGGGAACCGCTACGAAAGATAATGTCCTTCCTATTGAGCGAACCAAGTTAAGTGACGAAGAAATCGCAGATGGTTTCCGTCTGGCCTGCCAAACCGTGTTGCGCAGTGATCTGGAAATATCCATTCCACCTGAATTCCTTTCGACAAACAGCTGGCAGTGTAGCGTTGCAAAAACGCGCACACTGTCGCCGTTAATCAAGGAAATCGTTCTGGACCTGCCAAACGGTGAAAGCTGCACCTTCCCTGCGGGATGTTATGTGATGGTGGATGCGCCGCCGTTCACAAAGCCATTTTCTGAAATTTCCGTGCAGCCAATCCACGAAGCTGCCTGGGAACGATTTGGCTTGCGCAAAATTGTGGCGGAAAACACATCCCTTCAAAGTCGCGCATATTCGCTTGTTAATCGGCCTGACGATAAAAACCGTCTGATCCTCAATATCAGATTGGCATTGGCCCCCGGCTCCAACCCACATGCACCGCCGGGCGTTGTTTCTTCTTATCTGTTCGGCCTTGAGCAAGGCGATACGGTTCAGGTATCCGGTCCATATGGAAACTTCTTTGTGCAAGATACCAGCCGCGAAATTATTTTCATCGGCGGCGGTGTCGGCATGGCGCCTATTTATGCGCACGTCTATTCCCTGCTCGAAAGTCAACAATCAAAGCGAACCATTAGCTATTGGTACGGCGCACGGGGCCTCATTGACCTCTACTACGCCGATGAAATGGAAACACTGGCAAACGCGCATAAAAACTTTTCATGGCATGTGGCGCTTTCCGATCCCGCGCCCGATGATGCTTGGGAAGGGGATCGGGGTTATATCCATGACGTTCTTTTTCAAAAATACCTAAACGACCATCCGGATCCAAAAAATTGTGAGTATTACCTGTGTGGCCCACCCTTGATGATCAAAGCGGTGCGCACCATGTTGGACAGGCTGGACGTGCCAAGGGAACATATCTTCTATGATGATTTTGGTGATTGAATGACCTACACACGAAGACAACTTCTGAAGTTATCTGCCGGGGCTGCTTTCATGGCCACAATTCCGGTTCCGGCTCTTGCGGGCGGGGTGCGCGTGGAAACGGGCCCGGCTTTTGGTTCTGCATGGCGACTGGTTTTGCCGGACACGTCGGATGCTGCTTTGGCACGCACCCGCGTCGAAGCCATCGTGCAACGAATTGATGCGTTGATGTCACCCTTTAGGGCAGATTCGGAAATTTCGCGTTTTAACGATGCCATTGATCCGCAAATAGAACTTTCCCGCGACAGCTATGAAGTGCTCAGCACCGCACTTGATCTGGCCAAGGCCAGCCATGGTGCTTTCGATCCGACCGTTGCGCCCATGGTCCGGCGTTTCGGATTTGGCTCTTCGCGTATCAGCCCCAAACGCCCGGCCGGTCATTTCCGGGATTTGCGTTTGGTTGGCCGCGAATTACAAACCGTTCGCACTGGCTTAAGCCTGGACTTATGCGCCATCGCCAAGGGCTATGCGATGGATCAAATGGTGATTGAGCTGGACGGCCTCGACTTCCTGATCGAACTTGGCGGCGAAATTACAGCGCGCGGTAAACACCCGTCCGGTCGGGCGTGGCGAATGGGGGTTGAGCGCCCGGGCAGTGATGTGGTGCAGCGCATTGTCGAATTTGATGGCCGCGCGATGGCGACGTCAGGCGATGCCCCACAAGGATATTATTTCAACGCGCAGCCCTACAGCCATATCGTCGATCCCAGAACGCGAAAGCCTGCCGGCAATGGTGTTGCTGGGGTAAGCGTGTTGGCGCCGAACGGCCAACTTGCAGATGCTCTGGCGACGACGGCCATGGTGATGGGGCCAGGTGCCGCAGGCGAAGTGCTCGCCTCATATGATGCCAGCGCACTATTTTTGATGCACGACCAAACAGGATTTAAAGAAATAAACCTCTTGGGATTTATCGGGGAGAAAACGACATGACCGTATTTTTTCTCACACTTGGTTTGATGGTCTTGGTTATTTTCGGCCTTGCCATTGGCGTATTGAACGGTCGCGAACCTTTGCGCGGATCGTGCGGGGGGGATAGGGCTTTGCGGATGTGTCCTGTTTGTAACGAGGAGGAAGAAAAATGACCCGTACCATTGCTGATATTATGGCGACCCAGTTGGTAACTTTTTCACCGGAAACAGATATTCATAAAGCCATTCATGTTTTGTTGGAAAAAAGGCTATCCGGCGCGCCGGTGGTGGATAATGACGGAAACCTGGTTGGGGTGATATCCAAGAAGGATTGTTTGAAGATCGTATTAGCCTCAGGATATCACCAAGATCATGGCGGCAGAGTTGATGAATATATGAGCAACAATGTGCAGACCCTAAGCGGCGATACGGACATAATATCTGCGGCTGAGCATTTCATAAACAGCGAATTTAGAAGGTTTCCGGTTCTCAGCGATGGCAGGCTTGTGGGCCAGGTTAGCCGCCATGATGTTCTGCGTGCGCTGATAGAGGACGCCTGAGACTTCTTATATGTCTCGGCACCTTTTTAGTCAGGATAGATATTCTTTGTAAACGATATCTAGACGGGCGCGAGTTCCATGGGCGATGTCCAAGGTGTTGAATGATTTGAGAGCCTATCGCAGCAGAGTTCACGATACCATAAGACCTTTTGTCACTATTGGCGCTTTTGTCATGGGGTGAGGACTGCTGGTTGGTGGCCCTTTTTGACTTAGGTGACAGAACGTCTGCTTACCGCCCGAAAGCGGACGTAATACGGATCTTTTGGAAATGTCCGCTAATAGCCATTTACTGACATTTCCATAGTTTCAGAGTATTTTTTCTCTCACGGTACAATTGTAATAAATAACCAACGGGCCAAGAAATAGCCGGTTATAAATTTAACAAATTGGAGGGTGATTGATGATGTTAAAACCGATTGATCAATGTGATGTAAATGTCCTGGTCGATAACATTATGGATATACTCTCTACGGCCCCTGATTCCGTTACTGGGCACGTGCCGAATGTACTAAAAGCAGGCGCAACAGAACTTTCCGGGAAATGCCTGTGCTGTGCCCATTGGGGGCTTTCACTCGTGATAACGGCGAA
>DAOVVL010000141.1 GCA_030637205.1 Thalassospiraceae bacterium
CGTTGCCTTGCCCGTCTTGCACTTCGGTGCCTTCGCGCGCCGGTGCGCGGCCCGCGGGCTGGATGCCGACGCGCCTGCGATCCGTTCCGTTTGCCAGTTGTTCAAGGATGATGTCGGCACCGGGAAAGTTGGCTTCTTCGCGGCGTCGTTTGTTGATGGCCCATTTCAGATCGGCCTCGACCGGGGTGGTGTCGGTCGAGATGTCATGGCCGTACAGGCACAGACCCGCTTCGAGACGAAGGCAGTCGCGCGCGCCAAGGCCAATGGCGTCGACTTCCGGCTCGGCCAAAAGTTTGCGCGCCAAGGCTTCAGCATCCGAAGACGCGACCGAGATTTCGAAACCGTCTTCGCCGGTGTAACCCGAACGGGTGGCAAAACATTTAATGCCGCCAATTTCAACTTCACGGAAATTCATGAACACCATGTCGGCGCTTTCAGGACACAGGCGCTCAACCACGCTGCCGGCCTTGGGGCCCTGAATGGCCAGCAGCGCACGGTCGCCTAGAATTTGCAAGTCTGCCTTGCCCGCCGTTTTCGCTGCAATGTGGGCGAAGTCGGCGTCTTTGCACGCGGCATTGACCACCAGATAAAGCCCGCCTTCGATGCGCGTTGCCATCAGGTCATCCATGATGGTGCCTTGGTCGTTCAACAACACGGTGTAACGCGTCTTGCCCACGGGCATGATTTGATAATCGCCCGGCACCAGTGCTTCGAAAGCATCAACGGCGCCATCGCCCATCAAAAACGCCTGACCCATGTGCGATACATCGAACAGGCCGGCGCTTGAGCGGGTGTGCAGATGTTCTTTCAACACGCCCATGGGGTACTGCACGGGCATATCATAGCCGGCAAACGCCACCATCTTGGCGCCCAGTTCGCGGTGCAGGCCATCTAACGCGGTGGTGAGAAGGTTTTCTGAATTTTGCTCTGTCATTTTGGTCTCCTGACATCGTTAAAGCAGTTAATCCTTCCAACGAGCGCGCATATGAACTTGCACGTTCAAGGTCGGAACTGCCCCACTCTGTCTAGGAACCTGAAAGATTCCCCGCTGCGTTTTAAGCCCAAACACATTCCGGGTTACATCTTCGGTGAGAGGTCTAGGTGACCTCTGCTTTCCAGAGCCTCGATATCGCTGCGGTCCGGGTGCCTGAGAGATTCCGGGGCGGTTGCTCCTTCGGCGCCGGTTTTGGGCTGTCTTGAACCCTTGCCGGTCTCTCCCGCGGCGACTTTAATCGAGGAAAAATCTAATATTTTATTCTTGGTGTCCAATGTCCTGAGAGCGTCCGCATTCAAGCGAGACCCTCAAGACTGGATCATTTTAGTGGGTCGTTTGGGCAGGTCAACCGCTTGTGTGGCCCTACTGTGTCTGGGTTGTGTCTGGGCGTGCCTAGCGGATCTGGCGGATAAATTCGAGATCCTTGCGGGTCAGCTGCAACCCCATGAAAATTCGCCATTTTCCAGCCGTTTCCCCGGCTTTGAGCGGCAGCGCCATGCTAACCGGGATCTCGTCTTGCCACATGATCTGGCCTACCGATCCGGGATAAGACAGGCTCACGGGGAAGCGTTGTTTGTTGATGACCTTGCCGTTGGCATTGGTCAGGGCCACAAAATATTCGAATCGGGCCAGGCCGTCTGTATTCGCCGGGCCGCGATCAGAGCGAATTCGCGGGGAGATTTCGACATGAAGCGTACCGGCCCCATCATCATTTTCGTCCCATTCACAGGCGCCATCAAAACCTTCAATGGTTTCCTGATGCACCACATCGATGATGTCGCGCCCCGGTCCCGGCTGAAAACGCACCAGCTTTGCGCCTTGGGCGAGAATGGCGGTTTCAGGACAAACCAGCGGATTCTCTTCGACCGTGTCGCTGGCACAGGCGCTTAAAAGCAGTGCCGCCACCAAGCTTAGCCCTATTGTGGTCGATGCTGATTTCATCAGGTGTCCTTAAATGATCGCCAGAATAATGATTGCGCAAACTCTAAAGAACCGCGCGCCTTGATACAAGCCGGGGTTCGGCCCAGGTCAGGCTTTAATTATTGGCTGGGATTATTGGCTGGTGGCAAGGTCCGCCAGCCCGGTCAGCGTCAAGGCGACCTTGGCCAGTGCGCGCGCACGGCCCCATGCGTTGGATATGGAAATAGCTTCCTTGTAGGCATCATCATACATGGCCCATGCCCCGGCTGAATTGCCCTCGCGCGCACGGGTTTCGGCGATGTCGCATAACATCCACACGCGGCTAAGCGGGCTTTTGATATCGTCGGTGGCGTCGATGGCTTTGTTTCTTGAAACTTCCTGATAGGCACTTTGGGAACTTGTCCGTTCATCAGTAATGGTCCACAAAATGTGTGCGCGCAGACGGTCATCGGAAATCAGGCGCGCCACGTCCAGTGATTTTTTAAGAGCCGCCGCATCGTCACCGGTGGAAATGCCAACATCATTGTATGAAAGGGCGATGCGCGAAAATGCGTACGCCTTGGCAAACGGAAAGCGAATGGTTTTGGCGGCTTCCATGGCACGTTCCAGGGTTTCGCGCGCCTGTTCGCCATCACCGGCACCCGCCTGATAGGCAGCAATGCGTGAAAGCACCAGCGCGCGGTAACGCACCGCCTCGATGGCGTCAGCGGTAATCAGCGCCGCATCCGAGGCACCAGCCAGCGCCTGACCGGTGGCCGCCGCCATTAACACCGGCGTGTCGTGCGATCCGTTTTTAACCGCACGTAATGTTTTCAATGCGCGATCAGGTTCGCCGACCTCGGCCAACGCTGATGCGATGTGGCGCAGGGCTTCTTCGTGGTCGCTTTCATCGTTAATCGTTCTGGCCAACCTGTCAGCGGCACGCAGGTTCTGTTTGGCCAGATCAGGCGCACCGCCGCGGTGCAGGATGACCGCGAGCCGGGTGCGAATCGCAATTTTGGCAAGCGGGTTATCGAGCCGTTCCAGATACGGGATCAGGTGTGCTGCCGTGTTGCCGGCCTCGGTAAGGTTGCCGCGGTCGGCCTGAATTTCGGTGATGGCAACGTAGGCTTCGATTTGTTTATCCACGTCGGGAATAATATCAACCGCGCTCATGGCCTCTGCATGGCGGCCGGCTTCGGCCTGGCTTTTGGCAATGTCGCGCAGCGCCACCATGATCAATTGCGGATCATGGATACGACGGGTCGATTGCATGGCATCTTCCGCCAGCCCGGCCTTGGCTTGTGCGGCCAGAATTTCACCCAGTGCCCAACTGCGCATTTCGTCTTTTTCAATTCCGTCCGCCGCCATTGATGCTTCGCGCAGCAGGCATCGGGGGGATGGTTGGAGAAAGCACAATTCGCTGTCGTGGGTCATGTCGGTGCCTGTGTCGACATTGCCTTCAAGAAGATTGCGCGTTTCGGGCCGAGACATCAGGGCCTTGCGCGCATCGTCCGTGGCTTTGGCGCGGGCTTTTTGCAGGCGACCCAGAAGCTTGCTGACCCGCCCGCCGGTTTCCAGGCTAAGTGCCAGGGTCTCGCTGGGCTGGCCATCTGGTTTAAGGCCGGAATTTTTCTGATACGCTCGGATGGCGCGATCGGTTTCACGCCCGTAAATACCGTCGATGGCGCCCAGATAAAAACCCTGCTCAGACAGGCCTTGTTGAATTCTGCGCACCAGTGTTGAGCGCTGCCCAAGACTTTGTTGTGGCTGGCTGGTGGTGGTGATGTCGCGCGCTGCAGCCAGCTCAACAGGCTGAGCCGCCAAGGAGGGCCAGACCATGACCAGCGACATAGATATTCCAAGTGCGGCTGTCTTGATGGGCCCGAATTTATTCAAGGGGGTTCCTCGTATGGCATGGCCATTTTGTTTGTATAGTTTGTTGGGGCCGCAAGGTTAGTTTATCCAAAGTCATTGTGGGTTCCAAGTGGCCCGGAATTGGCCCATTAAGGAACCAGTTTTGGTCCGGTGCTGGACACAACCCCGGCCATTGCCTAGAAATGATTGAACCCTTTTTTTAGGTCTCAGAGCTGGGCAGGCAACGACATGGCCGTTTATACAGAAGTTTCAGATGAAGACCTAAGCGCATTTGCCGCTCAATACGATATTGGCGAGATTTTATCGTGCAAGGGCATTGCCGAAGGGGTCGAGAACTCGAATTTCCAGCTTGTGGCTGAAAAAGGCTCTTATATTCTCACCCTTTATGAAAAACGGGTGAATCCGGCGGACCTTCCTTTCTTTTTGGGCCTGATCGAACATCTGGCCGATCGGGGCGTTCAGTGCCCGCGCCCGATCCATGCGCTGGACGGCGAAGCCCTGAAAAGCCTAAGCGGCCGCCCCGCGGCACTGGTAACGTTTTTGTCCGGCATGTGGCCCAAACGGGTCCAGCCCTTTCATACCGCTGAACTGGGTCGCGCACTGGCTGAAATGCATGTGGCGGGTGCCGACTTTGAAATCAGCCGTGAAAACGCCCTGTCCGTATCCAGCTGGCGACCTTTGCTGGATGCCTGCAAGGGCCGTGGCGAAGAAGTGCTTGTTGGGATCACGGCTCAACTCGAAGCCGAGCTGGACTGGCTGGAAGCAAACTGGCCAACCGATCTGCCCGCAGGTGTGATCCATGCGGACCTGTTTCAGGACAATGTTTTTTTTCGTGGCGAAAACCTTACCGGGCTAATCGATTTCTATTTTGCCTGTAATGATCAGTTTGCCTACGACGTGGCGATCTGCCTCAACGCATGGTGCTTTGAGCCTGACCTTAGCTTCAACATCACCAAGGCCCGGCGCATGCTGAAACAATATGCCAAGGTGCGCGATTTTTCCGCAACCGAACTCGATGCCCTGCCGCTTCTGGCGCGCGGAGCCGCCATGCGTTTTTTACTGACCCGGCTTTATGATTGGCTGAACCGGCCCGAAGGCGCGTTGGTGACGCCCAAGGACCCGCTTGAATTTCTGGCCCGGTTGCGCTTTCACCAGGGCGTTAAAAGCCCCGGCGAATATGGCTTGGATTGAAGATGGCGGAAGCAAAAGCTGACATCGTTGAAATATTTACCGATGGCGCGTGTTCGGGCAACCCCGGCCCCGGCGGCTGGGGGGCGGTGTTGCGCTGGAAAGATCACGAAAAAGAGCTTTCGGGCTTTGATGAAGCCACCACCAACAACCGCATGGAACTGATGGCGGCCATATCGGCGCTGGAAAGTTTGAAGCGGGACATGCATGCCGAGCTGACAACCGATTCAACCTACGTGAAAGACGGCATCACCAAATGGATTCACGGCTGGAAACAAAAAGGCTGGAAGACCGCGGCCAAGAAGCCGGTCAAAAATAAAGACCTGTGGCAGCGCCTTGAACTGGCGGTGGCTGAACACAGTGTCACATGGCACTGGGTCAAGGGTCATACCGGGCACCCGGAAAATGAACGCGCCGACGAACTGGCGCGCCTTGCCATCAAACAATGGCAAGACAGCCAGATCATGTAATTCAGGTTTTGGTGGGAAGCCTAGAGCTGGCCCAACTGGTGTTCGGCGCTGGAAATGGCGAACTCGCCCGCGGGTTCCACGTCGATGGACACCACCTTGCCGTCGTCCACCAACATGGCAAAACGCTGGCACCTCAGCCCCATTCCACCATCAAACCGGTCCAGTTCCAGGCCGGCAGCTGTGGTGAAGTCGGCAGAGCCATCCGCGATCATGCGAACCTTGTCGCCTACGTTCTGGTCCGCACCCCACGCCGCCATCACAAATGCATCGTTGACGGCAAAGCACACGATCTCGTCCACGCCCTTGGCCTTGATCTGGTCGGCCATGCGCACGTAACCCGGCAGGTGCTGGGCAGAACATGTGGGCGTGAAGGCGCCGGGAAGGCCGAACATCAGGACTTTTTTTCCGCCGAACAAATCGCTTGCGGTTATTATGTCATTGCCCTCTGGACCCATTTCGAAAAGGGTTGTGCTGGGGATGGTGTCACCGGCTTTGATCGTCATGGGGGGCTCCAGAATTGTTTTGGCCAAAGTTGCTGCATTCGTTGCGGGAAACTTAATGGCACTTACGCGGTGTTTCAATATGAAACTTAACGATCCGCGC
>DAOVVL010000236.1 GCA_030637205.1 Thalassospiraceae bacterium
AAGCGTACGCAAAAGTGGCCGGCAAGCTTGAGATGGAGTTCGTTTCGCTGGGGCTGGATAACCTGCTGCGCGAAAAATCCTACTGGGGATCGTTCGACGAGCTGCCCGACGAGATCCGCAAGCTGGCCGAAAGCAATTACAAGCTGTGGAAAGAAAACCGCCACGCGCCGGGGCTACGGTTCAAGAAAATCCACCAGGAACTTCCGATCTTTTCGTTTCGTGTCGGCATGCGCCACCGCACCGTGGGTGTCGAAACCGCCGAAGGCAAGGTCGTGTGGTTCTGGGTCGGCTCGTTTGAGACCTTTGAGGCAACGATTAAGGCTTAAACTTGTTTCAGGTTTGGCCAACAAAAAAAGGCGGAGCCCGTTTGAGGCCCCGCCTTTGTTGTGTCTTGGAACTGGTTTAGAAGCCTAGTTCTTTTTCTTGTCCACCAGCTGGTTCTTGGCGATCCACGGCATCATGGCGCGCAGCTTTTCACCCACTTCTTCGATCTGGTGTTCGGCATTCCTGCGACGCGTTGCCTTGAAGCTCGGCTGGCCGGCTTTACATTCCAACATCCAGTCGCGGGTAAAGCGGCCCGACTGAATATCGTCAAGCACGCGTTTCATTTCAGCCTTGGTATCGGACGTAATGATGCGCGGGCCGGTGACATAGTCGCCATATTCCGCCGTGTTCGAGATCGAATAGCGCATGTTGGCCATGCCGCCTTCGTACATCAGATCGACGATCAGCTTCACTTCATGCAGGCATTCAAAGTATGCCATTTCAGGCGCGTAGCCGCCTTCGACCAGCGTTTCAAAACCGTTCTTGATCAGTTCCATCAAACCGCCGCAAAGCACAACCTGTTCGCCGAACAGATCGGTTTCGCATTCTTCCTTGAACGTGGTTTCAATCACGCCCGAGCGCCCGCCGCCGATGGCCGACGCGTATGAAAGGGCCACGTCCAGCGCATTGCCGGTCGCGTCCTGATGTACAGCAACCAGACACGGCACGCCGCCGCCTTTGACGTATTCGCCGCGAACCGTATGGCCGGGGCCTTTGGGCGCGATCATGAACACGTCGATATCGTCGCGCGGCTCGATCAGGTTGAAGTGAATGTTCAGCCCGTGAGCAAACGCCAGTGCGGCACCGGCTTTCATGTTTTTGTGCATATCGGCGTAATAGATGTCGGCCTGCAATTCATCAGGCGTCAGCATCATCAAAACGTCCGCCCACTTGGCAGCTTCGGCAACGGTTTTGCACAAAATGCCTTCGGCTTCGGCTTTTTTGCGGGTGCTTGAGCCTTCGCGCAACGCCACACAGATTTCCTTGGCGCCGGAATCGCGAAGGTTCAGCGTATGGGCATGGCCCTGGCTGCCGTAACCGACGATGGCGACTTTTTTGCCTTTGATCAGATTCACATCGGCGTCTTGATCGTAATAGACACGCATTTGATTAGGTTCCTTAAAAGTTAGGTTTTAATAAAAAATCACTCTGTTTCGAGGGTGCCCGTTCCACGGGCGATTGCCACCACGCCGGACCTTGAAAGGTCCACGAGGCCCAGCGGCTTCATAAGTTCGGCGAACGCATCTAACTTGCCAGTATCGCCGACGATCTCAAACACAAAACTTTCGTTGGTGCTGTCAACCACGCGGGCGCGGAAGATATCGGCGATGCGCAACGCTTCGACGCGGTGCTCACCGGTGCCCACCACCTTGACCAGCGCCACTTCACGCGCCACCGAAGGCCCGTCGAGCGTCAAATCAGCGACCGAATGGATCGGCACCAAACGGCCCAGTTGCGCCTTGATCTGTTCAATAATCATGGCGGTTCCGGCGGTGACGATGGTGATGCGCGAAAGGCCGCGCTTGTGGCGCGTTTCGGCAACCGTCAGGCTTTCAATGTTATAGCCGCGACCGGAAAACAGGCCGATGACACGCGCCAGCACACCCGGTTCGTTATCGACCAGAACAGAGATGGTGTGGCTGCGGATAGGTTCTTCTTTCACGTCTTTTTCCTTTTATGTCCGGTTGTTTCCGGCTTAAACCAAAACCATGCCGTCTTCGGAAACGGGCTTTGCAACCTTGTCTTCGTCACCGAACAGCATTTCGTTATGTGCAGCGCCCGACGGGATCATCGGGAACACGTTTTCTTCCTGTGCCACGCAGACGTCCACAATCACCGAGGTATCAGACGCAATCATTTCATCGATTACGCCGTCCAGCTCATCAGGCTTGGTGGCGCGCAAACCCTTGGCGCCAAAACTTTCAGCCAGCTTCACAAAATCGGGAAGGCTTTCCATATAGCTTTCCGAATAGCGTGAACCGTGCAGCAATTCCTGCCACTGGCGCACCATGCCCATGTACTGGTTGTTAATGATGAACACCTTCACCGGCAAACGGTACTGGGCGATGGTCGACATTTCCTGAATGTTCATCAACGCCGATGCTTCGCCTGAGATGTCGATCACCAGCGCATCGGGGTGTGCGACCTGCACGCCCATGGCTGACGGCAGGCCATAGCCCATGGTGCCCAGGCCCCCCGATGTCATCAGGTGGTTGGGCTTTTCAAACTTGTAATACTGCGCCGCCCACATCTGGTGTTGGCCCACCTCGGTGGTGATGAAGACATCCTTGCGGTCTTTGGTTTTTTCATACAGGCGCTGGATCGCGTATTGCGGCATGATAATTTTCGCATCGTCGCGGTACGACAGGCAGTTCTTGGCCCGCCAGCCGTCGATTTCTTTCCACCACGATTTCAAGGCTTTGTCATTGAGCTTCGCCTGAGAGGTTTTCCAGATCTTGATCATGTCTTCCAGCACATGACCAACATCGCCGATGATGGGCAAATCCACCGCCACGCTTTTGTTGATCGAGCTGGGGTCGATATCAATATGGATTTTTTTCGAGTTCGGCGAGAAAGCATCCAGACGCCCGGTTATGCGGTCATCAAATCGCGCGCCCACGCACAGCATCACGTCGCAATCGTGCATGGCCATGTTGGCTTCATAGTTTCCGTGCATGCCCAGCATGCCTAAGAACTGTTTATCGGACGCGGGAAACGCACCAAGCCCCATCAGCGTCAGCGTCACCGGCGCGCCGGTAATGTGGGCCAGTTGGGCCAACAATTGTGAAGCGCCGGGGCCCGAATTGATCACGCCGCCACCGGCGTAAATGATCGGCTTTTTGGCGCCGGCCAGCATCTTGACGGCTTCCTTGATGATGGCGGTATCGCCCTTGATGCGCGGGTTATAGCTTTTGTGCGCAACCTTGTTGGGCGGCAGATAATCGCCAAGCGCCATCAATATATCTTTGGGCAGGTCGATCACCACCGGGCCGGGGCGACCAGAGCTGGCCACGTAAAAGGCTTCGTGAACCACGCGCGCCAGGTCATTGATGTCTTTCACCAGATAATTGTGTTTGGTGCAGGGGCGCGTAATGCCGGTGGTGTCGGCTTCCTGAAAGGCGTCGTTGCCGATCAGGTGCGTCGGCACCTGACCCGTCAGACACACCAGCGGAATTGAATCGAGCATCGCATCCAACAGGCCGGTCACCGCATTGGTCGCACCGGGGCCGGACGTTACCAGCACACAGCCAACTTTGCCGGTAGAGCGCGCGTAACCTTCGGCCGCATGCACGGCGCCGCCTTCCTGGCGCACCAGTATGTGGCGCAGCTTGTTTTGCTGAAAAATCGCATCGTAAATGGGCAACACGGCCCCACCCGGATACCCGAATACGACCTCGACGCCCTGATCTTGCAGTGCCTTGATCAGGATTTCAGAGCCGTTCATCTGGTCTTTTGCCATGGTGGTGTCCTCATTTACTTTTATTGCCCAATATTGGGTTCGCATTTGGGTTCACTGACAGGCCAAAAGATGGCCCACAACGCAACAGGGCCGCCCAGTGGGGCAGGCCCGTCGAAGACGCGAAACCTAGCGGTTTAGGGATTTGCGGTCAACAAAAACTGATTAATAAATGCAAAGATTTCGGCCTTCGAACTTTCCGAATATTGCTCAATATTCAGGGTCTCAC
>DAOVVL010000217.1 GCA_030637205.1 Thalassospiraceae bacterium
ATCACGGCCCCGGCCAGCGCGTGGCCTATGCGATGATGGATCTGAAATTGCGCGGATCAGACGTGCGCCGTTATGTGTTTGATCTGGAAGAATGGATGATCCGCACCGTCGCGCACTATGGCGTTACGGCTGAACGCCGCGAAGGCCGCGTCGGCATCTGGGTGGAACGCGGTGACGGCAGCGGCCTTGAAGACAAGATCGGCGCCATCGGGGTCAGGGTACGCAAATGGGTTTCGTTTCACGGGCTTGCGTTGAACGTGCACCCGGACCTAACACATTTTTCCGGCATCGTTCCGTGCGGCGTGCCCGAACACGGCGTCACTTCGCTGGCGGCACTGGGCGTGGATGCAAGCATGGATGATGTGGACGCGGTGCTGCGCGATGTGTTTGAAGATGTGTTTGCGCGCAACACAGAAATCATTTCTGATTAACGCACCGATTAACGTGAGTGAAAGCCCGGCTCAGCTGGCGCATCGGTTTCGGTGGTGGTGATACGTTTCACACTGGCCAGTGGCGGCCCGTTGAGGCACGCGGCCAGCATGGCATCAATTTCACTTTCCGGGCCTGAAAAAATTGCCTCAACCGTGCCATCAGAACAATTTCTGACCGACCCGCTTAATCCCAGCCGGGTGGCTTCCTTTTGCGTCCATGACCGGTACCACACGCCTTGCACCCGGCCATGAACAACCACGCGAACAGAAATCTTTGAAGGTTCGGTTTGTGACATGCGCGCGCCTAAACCTCGCTGGGCGACAGGTGGTGAAAGCCACTCCACAGCGGTTCATCGCCACTGAGCGGTATTTCCTCGACCAGCAACATATCGACCGGGCGCGGACCTTCGCGCAAAAGATCCAGCAACTGGCGCACGTCGCCGATTTCGCCGGCCAGCAAAACATCCATATCGCCGTCTTTGCGGTTCTTCGCCCAGCCGTCCAGCTTCAGGGTTACCGCTTCTTCGACCAGCCAGCGAATGAACGCATCGTCGCGCACCAGCCCGCGCAGGTTCAGGCGCACCACCTGGTCGTGGTGGGGGAATTGTTTGGTATTGATGTGATGACGATTGGAAGGGCTTTTTCGGGGCGGCGAAGTTTCTGCCTCTTTGCGGGTTGGGCGAAAGGGAATGACGTTATCCGTCATGTCTTTTTTCTTTACCGCCATCGACTTTCGGCCTTTCGTATTTATTCCAATTCGAGAATGATCTGGTCCACCGCCAGACTATCGCCCGGTGCGACCTTGATCTCCTTGATGATACCGTCTCGTTCGGACTTGAGCACGTTTTCCATTTTCATGGCTTCGACCACGGCCAGTTCTTCACCCGCCTTTACATCCTGACCGACCTTCACTGCCAGCGAAAGCAACAACCCCGGCATCGGTGATAACAATAACGCAGACGTATCAAGCGCCTTTTTCGCAGGCATCAGCTTGAACAATTCAGACGCCATGTTTGATAGCACCTGAACGATAACTTCCGAGCCCGTGTGGCTCAGCCGATAGCCGACCGCCAACCGTTGTGCCTGAACGATAACCGGATTCCCGGAAATCACGGCCTTAAAAAGTGGATCGCCCAATTGCCAGTCGGTGCGCACTTCCAATATGGCTTTGGATATGCCCTTGGTTTTGTTCAGGACCTCAACATCATAGCCGCCGTCAACGGCCTGAACGCGAACCGCAACTTCCATGTCATTTAATTTGACGACCCAGTCACTGGCCACCTGGCGTTCGCGCCCCGGCACCTGGCCCGAAATTGCGGCGGCGCGCATTTGATAGGCCATGTGCATGGCGGCCCCCACGCCGACCAGTTGGGCCGGATTATCATGCACAACATCTTTCGAGCTGAAACCGTCTGGATATTCTTCGGCGATAAAGTTGGTCGATATATTGCCCGAAATAAAACGCGGGTGGTTCATCAAGGCCGCCAGAAACGAAATATTGTGCCTTACGCCGTCGATATAAAATCCATCCAGCGCATGGGACATGGCGGTGATGGCTTCATTGCGATTGGGCGCATATGTAATCAGCTTGGCGATCATCGGATCGTAATGAATGGAAATCTCGCCGCCTTCGTACACGCCGCTATCAACCCGCACGCCTTTGCCTTCGGGCTGTTCGTAACGCCCGATGCGCCCGACCGATGGCAGGAAACCACGAAACGGGTCTTCGGCGTAAATGCGCGTTTCCATGGCCCAACCCTTGATCTTCAAATCTTTCTGGGTGAACGGAAGCTTCTCGTCGGCTGCGATGCGGATCATCAGTTCCACCAGATCAAGGTCGCAAATCAGTTCGGTGACCGGGTGTTCGACCTGCAGGCGGGTATTCATTTCGAGAAAATAAAAGTTCTTCTTTTGATCGACAATAAATTCAACCGTGCCGGCCGAGACGTAGTTAACAGCCTTGGCCAGCTTCACCGCCTGTTCGCCCATCAAGGCGCGGGTTTTGGCATCGAGAAATGCGCTGGGCGCTTCTTCGATCACTTTTTGATGACGGCGCTGGATCGAACATTCACGCTCGAACAGGTGAACCGTGTTGCCAAACGTATCCGCCAGCACCTGAATTTCAATGTGGCGCGGGTTTTCAATATATTTTTCGATGAACACCCGGTCGTCGCCAAAGCTCGACTTGGCTTCACGCACGGCGGAAACAAAAGCTTTCTTGGTATCGGCTTCGTTGCGACACACCCGCATGCCCTTGCCGCCGCCGCCGGCGGATGCCTTTAACATCACCGGGTAGCCGACCTTTTTAGCGATCTTCACCGCCTCAGCTGCATTTTTAAGCGCCACCGTATGGCCGGGAATGGTGTTGACGCCAGATTTTTCCGCGAGCTTTTTGGACTCGATCTTGTCGCCCATGGCCTTGATGGCGCGTTCACCCGGCCCGATAAACGCGATGCCTTCTTTTTTCAGGCGGCGAAAAAACGCGGCGTTTTCCGACAAGAACCCATACCCCGGATGCACCGCCTGGGCGCCCGTTTCGTGGATGGCGGCTACAATGCGCTTCATATCGAGGTAGCTTTGCGACGAAGGCGCAGGCCCGATGCACACCGCTTCGTCGGCTTGCAATACATGCAGCGCATCGCGGTCAGCTTCGGAATAAACCGCGACCGTCTTGATGCCCATCTGTTTGGCCGTCCTGATCACGCGGCACGCGATCTCACCGCGGTTGGCGATCAGGATTTTCTTGAACGGTTTTGCCTTTTTGGCCATTGAGAATCGCTTCCTTAGGGTTCTTTTCGGTTTTCATCAAAGCGTTTGAGCAAAGCGCGTGTCTTGGGCACCAGATAAAACCCGCCGCCGACCAACAGGATGATAAATAACGGCCACTGCGGCAGATACTGAACATTCAATGATACAGCCGCAAACAGGGCGATGAAGAACATCAGGATTTGCGCGGCCAGACGCCCAAGGTCTTTTGAATTTTGCTTGTGCTTGTCCTGATCAATAACGTGCGGGTTGGTGTACGGTTTTTTGTTCATGGAACTTACGAATCCTCTTTAGGTTTTTCCCGTTCCATATATTCGCGAATCTTCTTCTCTTCCCATTCAGGCCGGTTAAAGGGCAGCACCTGATAAACATTTGCGCCTTGCAACAGAACGAGGACGCCCCAACCCAAAAGCGGCCAAAATGCCCAGTAGTCAGCACCATCAAGGAAATCGATGATGTGGAGAAAGGCATTCACCACCAGATAGACCGCCACGTGGCCGTAGAATTTTTTTAACTCTCGCACCTTTTTGCGAGCGCGCTCGTAGCGATTCAGCTCAGTATCATCTTCGATCATAGCACTTACGCTATTTGTTTCAGGCTGATCGGACGTATCGGACATATCATCCTCCTGTTTCTATAGCGGAATATTGCCGTGTTTTTTCCACGGGTTTTCAACTTTTTTGTTTTTTAACATGCGCAGGCTGCGACAAATGCGCAGGCGCGTATTGTGCGGCATGATCACATCGTCGATAAAGCCGCGGTGCCCGGCAACAAACGGGTTGGCAAAGCGTTCCCGGTATTCATCTGTGCGCGCCTGAATTTTTTCAGGATCACCCATATCGCTGCGGAAGATAATTTCCACTGCCCCTTTCGGGCCCATCACGGCAATTTCGGCTGACGGCCATGCAAAATTGACATCGCCGCGCAGGTGTTTGGAACTCATCACATCGTAAGCGCCGCCATAAGCCTTGCGCGTAATGACGGTGACTTTCGGAACCGTGGCTTCGGCAAAGGCGTAAAGCAGCTTGGC
>DAOVVL010000261.1 GCA_030637205.1 Thalassospiraceae bacterium
CAAAAACTTTTTGTGCGGTATGGTGCAAAACGAGCATCTTGAGCATTGCGAAGCTTACGGGCTTGATGCGGCGCGAGCCATTTTCTTTCCCCACGGCGGGCCAGTGCCTTTGGCAAACCAACGCCCCAGCGCCGAACGTGACATCGACATTTTATTTGCCGGAAACGTACAAACAGTTCCTGATTTCAAAACGTGGCTGAAAACCAAGTTTCCCAAATCCGATCAATTGCGCGAAGTCTTGCTGGGCATTGAGCAACGCCTCTATGCAACCAATGCCCAACCGTTTTCAACCGTTCTCGGTGCCCTGAAAGCAGCCGGAATTGAAATCACGCCTGCGCTTCTGGCGCAGATGTACACGCCGCTGGAACGGTTTTTGATCAACCGTGAACGCACAAACGTGCTTTCAGCCATCCAAAAACATTCGCTAACGGTGATCGGTGACATTTCCAAAGAAATCATTGAGGCCAATCCACAGCACAAATTCCTCGGCCCTAGAACCTATGGCGAAGTGATGGATGCGATGGCACGCGCCAAGGTATCGCTGAACATTGTTCCCACGGTTAGAAGCGGCGGGCATGAGCGCATGTTTTATTCGCTGGCGGCAGGTGCGCTATTGGTGACTGACCAAAACGAATTTTTGCAGGACGACGAAACATCCAACCCATTTGTAAACTTCCTGCCCGATGATCTGGAAAAGCTCGACGCCATGTTAGAATTCTGGCTGGACGATGATGGTGTGCTGGACAAGACCCGCGCCGAAGCCGTTGCGCACTACGCCCAACGCCACACCTGGGTGCAACGTCTGGAACCTGTGCTGGAATTCCTCAACGAGCATTACTGGACCCACAAAACACCATGAACGTTGCGGGCGCGGTTACCATCCTGACCATCACTTCCGCTTTCCGATTCAATGCGGACGTTAAGGTTGTTTCGTCAGATGGTCCGCTTATGACCCAAAGCGGACACTCTGGCGAGATTTCATACGCGTCAAAATCCACATATCAGGGCTTTGAGAGCTACGCACGTTGACCTTCCAGTGACAGGAAGGAATAATTTTACGATCACGTCTCAATAGTGTTCTGATTCATAAATTGGTGGGTAATATAAAAAATGGTCCATAAATCATCGTCCTGTCCCTTACGTTCCAAGATCACACTGGCCATTACGGGTGTGTTGTCCCTCGTTTCCGTGGCTTTTGCGGCACAGGCACAAACAGTAGGTATTGATCAAATCCAGCACATTCATGGCATAGCTCCCGACCCACTTTTCCCGGGGGCCGTCATCCTTGGCACACATGAGGGGACTTTTCGTGCTTTGCCCAATGGTGATGCGATGCGCGTTTCCAAAGATACGTCCGATTTCATGTCTCTCGCTGCACACCCCAACACCGGCAAAACCTTGTTTGCCAGTGGCCATCCCGCTAGCGGTGGCAATTCTGGCTTGCTCAAATCAACCGACGGCGGTGTGTCGTGGATTCAAATTGCCACCGGTGATGCCGCAAAAGCCGATTTTCATCTCTTGAGCCTGAGCCCCAAAAACCCGGATGTCATTTACGGCGCTTATAAAGGCCTTCAGGTTAGCCGGGACGGCGGCACAAATTGGACCGTAAGCGCCCCATTACCGGACCAGCTGTTCAGCCTTGCGGCTTCTTCGCAAAACGCCGACACGTTGTTTGCGGGAACCATGAACGGACTGTCCGTTAGCAAAGACGGCGGCAACACCTGGCAATCGGCCCACCCCGAAGCGAAGCCGGTCACGGCTATTCATGTAACACCCGATGGGCGTTTGTATGCATTCATCTATGGGGCTGGATTAATGACGGCTATGGAAACAAACAGTGGCGGTGATTTGCAATGGGAAATCCTTTCATCCGCTTTTCAAGACCGTGCGCTTCTAAAACTTGTCATCGATCCGAGGGATGCCCAGCGAATGTTTGGCCTGGCCGGAACCCAGCAGTTGATGACCAGCGGCGATGGCGGGCGATCCTGGACTACCTTTGTGGGCTACCTCCGGCAAACTACGGATGCAGTGAGCGCAGGCAAGGCAATCTACGAAGACAATTGCTCGGGCTGTCATGGCGTTGATGGCGTGGGTGAACGGCCTGACGATCCCGGCGCGCAAGATGAGTATGGATTCGTTGCCCCTGCCATGAACGATTCAGCTCACGCGTGGCACCATCCAGATGCACAATTGCTTGAAACCATCCGGGACGGTTCTTCACGAAATGAAAGAATGCAGCCATGGAAAGATGACCTGAGCGACGCGGAAATCAAGAATGTCATCGCTTATATGAAGTCCCTGTGGAGTTTCCGTTCTCTTGCCTGTCAGGGCGCAAAACACATGGCATGCATGAACTAGATGTTGGCGCCATCTTGTGGCAAGTGACTGACATGGCGGCTGGCATTTTTGTGCTTTTGGCTATTTCCGGACCTTTTTGGGAAGGCAGGATTACGGCCGTTCTCAAGCTGTAAGCAGATGTTCTGAGGACCGAGGTCCGCTCCGTACAGTAAAGCGGTCTAATTTTAGGGCTGGGATTTTGGTCCGCTAATGACCCATAACGGACAAATTAGGCTCTTACCGTAAAAGCCCGAAAATGAGTCACCTTAGCGGCACGTCGGGTTTGTGGCAGTTATCAACTTCCCATTAGCAAGATGGCAAGCGGCACCGGCAGCACGGCCAGCGATACGACGGCGAGATAGCGGGGAAATGTGAACAGGCCGCTAATGCCGGCCATCAGCGCGATGCCGCCACCGCCGCCAATGATCGAATTGCCGGGAACGTTCAGCATAACGGCGACAGCGATGTAGCGATGCTTCAGAAGCGTTGGTACGATCCGTTTCGGTGCGTGTGAGGTCAGGGTTTCAAGCCGCTGCTTCCTGCTCATGGGCTTGAGGCGCAGCACGAGGTCCTCCGCGCGGTGGAGGCCGAGCCCCCCGAACAGCATCGCGATTAGGCGCACCGGCAGCAATCTGCCGATTAAATAGGAAGTTGCTAGGGCCACCACCGTGGCCGCGTAAAGCACCATGGCGACATCGGACCCGAACGCGGCCAGCAGGGCGAGGCTGATTTCGATGCCCGGCACAAACGGCATCGCCATCAATGCGGTGTAGAGGACAACGCCAGCCATCACCACATGGCGGGCGTGCGACTTGGCGTCGGGGCTGAGATCCACGCCGACGAGGCCGATCAGCCATTCGCTACCCCAGTGGCCACCCGCGAGCAGGCCGCCATAGACCAACGCCAGAACAAGAACGCGCATCCACCGACGCTTGCCCGAGGAAGGAGTTGATGGGGTTTGATCGCTCATCACAACTGATTAAATTCCGTCTCACAACACCTGGCCCTCAAACCCGCCAATCGGTTTTGATGTTTTCGCCAGCCTGGCCGTAATCTATCTTAATTAGGTGATGGCCATGTCGAAAGCGCCAAGAAAAGAAAGTCTGACTTCCGGGGCGGGAAACCAATGTCCGCTTATGGCTATAAGCGGACATACGCGATAGGGACGGCCAAGGTCCGCTTGGCGGCGCCTAGCAGACACCAGCTACTTGAACTGGACGAAACCAGTGCTGAAAAGGTAGTGGTGCCCCCGGGGAGAATCGAACTCCCACTCCGTTGCCGGAACGGGATTTTGAATCCCGCGCGTCTACCAGTTCCGCCACAGGGGCCCC
>DAOVVL010000105.1 GCA_030637205.1 Thalassospiraceae bacterium
TCACGACGAAGACCTGACACATGCCTTGAAAGAAGTCGACGGCGCAGCCCTTGCAGTTGCCAGCACGCCTGAACAAGTGGTGCGCCTGTTGACCTATACGATTAACGCCACGCTCTAGGGCGGATTTCCCACAAAAAAACGGAGCCGACATGCGGCCCCGTCCTTAAATTTTCTGCGATACGCCCCTGTTTCCATGTTATTTGAGGCGTTGCAGTAATTCTTCAAGCACCTTTTCGGCACGATCGGGTGCCACCTGACAGGCACCGGCATTGGTATGCCCACCGCCGCCGTATTCCAGCATGATAGAACCGATGTTGGCTTTGGAGGTCCTGTTCAGGATCGATTTGCCGACCGCAATACTGGTGCGTTCGCCGTCTGGGGTATTGGTCATCTGAACCGATACGTTGCACGCCGGGAAAATGGCATAGATGGTAAAGCGATTACCGGCAAAAATTTCTTCTTCGTTGCGCAAGTCAACAACCACGATTTTGGTATGAACTTTCGAGCAACGACGAAGTTGCATTTCGAACTTTTCTTCATGCTCCATATACAAAAGCGCGCGTTCCCGCACGTCGGGGATGGCCATGATTTCATCAACAGGATGGTGGCGAACGTAAACCATCATATCCTTCATCATCTGTTCGTGGCTGATGGCGAAATGTTCAAACCGCGAAAGGCCGGTGCGCGGGTCAAGGATGAAATTCAACAGCGTCCACGGATCGGGCGCCAGAATGTCTTCTTCGCTGTACTGGGCGCTATCGGCTTTGTCGACCGCTTCCATCAGTTCATCGGGAATGGACGGAAATTTTTCCTTGCCGCCAAAGTGATCGTAAAGCACCCGTGCGGCAGAAGGCGCATCGGGATGGATGATGTGGTTTTCCTTAGGTCCGACACGTTCGGCTTCCGATACGTGGTGATCAAAACAAAGGTATACCCCATCCACATACGGAAGGTTTGTAGTGATGTCGTTTTCCGTTATATGCACCAGCCCTTCTTGCATGGCGCGCGGTTCGGCGAATACGACATCGTCGATCAAGCCAAGTTCGATCAGCAGCCCCCCGGCCACAACACCATCGAAATCAGCACGGGTTACAAGACGTTTTTTACTTTCAACCATGATCTCTTTCTCTGCGCAATAACTCTAGTTAATTACCCATTTAAGCGCGTGAATACACGCCGCGTTGACCGGGAACCGGCTTAAACAGATCGGTCACCCCCAACACTGTTTCGGCGCCGCCCAAAAACAACATGCCGTCTGGTGGCATGAGTTTGGCGATTTCTTCGAGAACCTTACCCTTGGTTTCAGCGTCGAAATAGATAAGTACGTTTCGGCAAAACACGATATCAAACCCACCCAAACTACCTAGCTTATCAAGCAGGTTGAAATATTTATATTGAACCATTTTCCGGATTTCTGGTTTGACCTCCCAGTTTTCATCCTTTTTGTCAAAGTACTTCAACAGCAATTGGATCGGCATGCCGCGTTGCACTTCGAACTGGGTGTATTTCCCGCTTGTTGCCTTATCAAGAATGTCGTGGGAAATATCGGTTCCCACGATATCGAACCTCCAGCCTTGTGCGGCGGCCAGTTCTTTCAAGACGATGGCAATGGAATAGGGTTCCTGTCCGCTGGACGCGGCGGCGCACCATATTTTCATATGTTTCTGCTGGGCGCGGGCTTTCATGAGCGGGGGCAGGACATGATCGCGAAGTAAATCAAACGGTTTGATATCGCGAAAGAAGAAAGATTCATTGGTGGTCATCGCCTCGACCACTTCAACGGTTAACGCTTCGTCTTTGCTGGCGCGCACTGCGCGAATAAGTTCGTCCAGATCCTTGTGGCCGTGCTTGCGCGCAATCGGCATCAAGCGGCTTTCCAGCAAGTATGACTTATCGGGGGTAAGGACCAACCCAGAGCGCGACTTGATAAGCGTGCTTATGAATTGAAAGTCTTCGGGGTTCACTGTTACGTCTCCGTGACGGGGGGGAACAGAGGGGGCCTTAAATAAGACCCACTTGCTGGAACTTTGCCTGGATGATGTCGGAATCGAACGGTTTCATAATGTATTCGTTCGCGCCCGCCGTCATGGCTTCTTGAATGTGATCCAGATCATTTTCCGTCGTGCAGAAAACAACGATGGGGTCATTCCCGTTAGGTAACGCACGCAGTTCGCGTAAAAATTCAATGCCGCTCATAACCGGCATATTCCAATCCAGCAATACGGCTGCCGGCATCGAGGCCTTGCAGGCGTCCAGTGCCAGTTGGCCGTCCGCGGCTTCTTCTGTGCCGAAGCCGAGTTCGTCCAAAATCTTTTTAGCAACCATGCGAATGACTTTGCTGTCATCTACGATCAGGCAAGTTTTCATTGAGATGTTCTTCTATCCAGTGGTGAAACTTACGATTGGTGAAAGATAACACTTTAGTATATGGAACCCCACTTCAATAAAGGCAATAGCGCCCCTAAACGCAAGGTGAAACTACATTTTTCTGTCTGAACCGGATATGAAAATGACCCCACTGTCCAAATTACGTCGTTTAAGGGCGTGCTTTATGGGGCAAATCCTAGCCGGGTCAGGATTTCTTGCGCGGTGGCGCCCTTGTTGCGAAGAGTTTTCAGCGCGGTCGCCTGATCGCGTTTGGCTAGACGCTGGCCGGTTTCGTCAACAATCAACCGGTGATGGTGATATTGGGGCGTATCGAACCGCAAAAGGGCTTGTAACAGGCGATGTACGTGGGTCGCTTCAAACAGGTCTTCGCCGCGCACCACCAGAGCGATCCCCTGCACATGGTCATCCACCGTGACCGCCAGATGATAACTGGTCGGCACATCTTTGCGCGCCAGCACAACATCGCCAAAAAGCTCAGGCCGGGCCTCAACTTCCCCCTTGATCGCGTCTGTCCACGAAAGCGGGCCACATCGCTGGGTGGCCAGTTTCAGGGCTTTTTCCATATCCAGACGCAGCGCAAACGCATCGCCCGCATCTTGGCGGGCCTGGCGGGTGGCCGGGTCCAGATGACGGCACGTGCCCGGATAGTGGGGGCCGTCCGGCCCTTCTGAGATGTGCGGCGCGCTGGCGGCCGCTTTGATCTCAGCTTTAATCTCGGAACGGGTGCAAAAACACGGATATAGCAGGCCCAGGCCCTCCAAAACGTCCAGATGGGTGCGGTATTCATCCATATGTTCAGACTGGCGGCGCACCGGGGTTTCCCAGCTTAAACCCAGCCACGCCAGATCTTCATAAATGGCTTTTTCAAATTCGGGCCGTGCGCGCCCCGGGTCCAGATCTTCGATGCGCAGGATAAAGCGCCTCCGGTCACCACCCGCAGCCTGCCACGCGCTGAGCGCCGAAAACGCATGACCCAGATGCAGCTCGCCACTGGGGCTGGGAGCAAAACGGGTGACGGGTCGGCTTTGGGCCATTTTATTTGCACCTTGAGAGCTGAGGGTAAATATTTGGCAATCAATACCACATATAGTAATGTCCCATCACAAGTTTGAAGGAACGAAGCTCAAAGGAAAACCCAAAGGAAAACCGAATGCCAGATTTTCGGCCAAGATTTCCAGAGGATAGCAGGCCACCCACATCAAGTTCGATTGTGGCAATGGCCCCGTTTCGCATCTGTGTCGACACGCCGACCTGTGCCATCCCTTCAACTGCACTTCATGCCCGCAAGTTTGCGGGCTTTTTTGTGCCCGCAATCCGGCCGTTGGGCCAAGCGTTGGGGGCGCAACCGTGATGCATCTTCAAACCCTTGTTCTCAATGCAGATTTCAGGCCGCTGTCGTATCATCCGCTATCGCTGTGGACATGGAAAGAGGCCGTCACGGCCCTGCTGCTTGAACGCGTCAATCTGGTTGAAAACTACGATGTGGTCGTGCACTCGCCTTCGATCGAGCTGGAAGTCCCAAGCGTGGTGGCGTTGAAGCGTTATGTGCGTTTTGACGGCCAGCCGGCGTTTACGCGCTATAACATTTACCTGCGCGATGGATTTTCCTGCCAATACTGCGGATCGCGCTTTCCCACCAACGAGCTTACGTTCGATCACGTGCAGCCCAAAAGCCGGGGCGGGCGCACCGAATGGCACAACGTGGTATCGGCCTGTGCGCCGTGCAACATCAAAAAGTCCAACCGCACCCCCCATGAAGCCCATATGCCGCTGGTCAGCCCACCGGGCGTGCCCTCGGTTCGGGCGCTCAACGCCATGGCGCGGGGGCTTAATAATGCCAACGTCCACCACACGTGGGTGGATTACGTCTATTGGGATAGCGAACTGCTGGGATAAATCCCTGTTTTCAGCCATTTTTTAACCACTTCCACCGCCGTGCCGGGCAATTGGCTCAGCCTTGCGAAAAGCCTTGCGCGGGGGTCAGAATCCCTTATATTCCGGGCCTTAAATAAAAACCATTTCCGGGAACGTTTGGTTCGGGCTTTTTAGCCTGTCGCAACGCCCACCTCGTAAAAATATGAGGGGGCCTACCGGGACAACAAAGAATAATCTCGAATAAAGGTGAAACAACATGTCGAAGCGTATCCGCTCGAAATACAAGATTAACCGCCGCCTTGGCGTCAATCTCTGGGGTCGTCCCAAAAGCCCCGTCAATACCCGTGATTACGGCCCCGGCCAACATGGCCGCCGCCGCTCCAAGCCGACCGATTACGGCACCCAGCTGATGGCCAAGCAAAAGCTCAAAGGCTATTACGGCAACATTTCGGAAAAACAGTTCCGCAAATATTACGCCGCCGCGGTTAGCCGCCGTGGCGATACGTCGGAAAACCTGATCGGTATTCTGGAACGCCGTCTTGATGCGGTGGTTTATCGCATGAAGTTCGTGCCGACCGTTTTCTCGTCACGCCAGGTGGTCAACCACGGCCACATCCTGGTCAACGGCAAGCGCGTCAACATTCCGTCCTATATGGTCAAGGAAGGCGACGTGGTTGAGTTGAAAGCGAAATCCATGAACATTCCGATGGTGATCGAAGCCTTGAACTCGTCTGAGCGCGAAGTGCCCGATTACATCGACGTCGATGCCAAAAAGGGCAAGGGCAAGTTCATCCGCACCCCTAAGCTGGAAGACGTGCCTTACCCGGTTCAGATGGAACCGAACCTGGTGATCGAATTTTATTCGCGCTAACGTGTGAACCAAGCCAATCAAAAAGCCGCTCCGGGAAACCGGGGCGGCTTTTTTTGTGCGTTGGGGCCGGGAAGGTGTCGATTAAGAGCGGTAAAGGTTTGCCCAATCGATGTTGCGGTTATAGCTCGCAACCGGTGTGGCGGTTTCTTCACCGAAGCTGTTCCATTCGTTCAGCGGGTTGGCACTAACGGTGCGGTACAGGTTCGCCCAGTCGATATTTTCGCTGTGGGTGGTGAGCGGCGTTTGGGTTTCTTCGCCGAAAGCCTTCCATTCGTTTAAGGAATTGTGGGTCATGGCGGACGCGGTGGCGGCGATACCAACGCTCAGGGCGGCGGCAAGGGCTATGGGTTTCAACATGTTCTGTCTCCTGATGGGTTGTTTATCTGATTAGCTAACAGGGACTTTACAATGTCGGCCCTGAACTGCCGATGAAGTCAGCGTTCAGATAAAATTCATGAAGCACCGACGTGCGCTCGCATCAGTTTAGAATGTTTCATATGTGCAGACAGGAATTCAGATAATCGTTTGACCGTTAAATTTTCAGATGATTAGATTGTTTGTGGTCCGCACGAATGTGAATACCCCATACTTGAAGATTGGTGGCGTAATATGCCCAAGTCAGGCTTGATCATCAAAGACAGTGCAGAAGCAAAACAGCACACGGTTATTGCCGCGTTTGCAGAACTTGTCGCCACCATTGCGCCTGATGGCATTCTGGATTTTACAGATCTGCAGGAACGCCCGTTTCATAAATTCTGGAAAAACCTGATTTTATACCGCTACTTGGCCGAAGAAGATGACTTCACGGTGATCCTTTTTGGCACCAGCGTCGCTCAGCTTCATGGCAATGACTGGACCGGAAAGCGGCTTGGTGAAATCGGCATCGGTGCTGAAGGCATTGAAACCGTTCGAGCCATGAATAAATCGGTGCTGGAATCGGGCGAGCCGTTTTTTGGAAGCGGTGCCGTCAACCTGGATGAGGATGATTACCGCCGCTGGCACCAGATGAAACTGCCCTTAAGGCGGGGCGGTAAGGTGAACGAAGTTCTGGTGTGTATGGCATCGGACGAGGTCGCCTAGATCACCAGTTCAGCAAGCCCGCTTAAATCCGTGAGCACGACTTTGGGCGGGAAGTTCAGCCGTTCAGATGGTTGGCCGGTGCGGTTGCACCACGCCACCTGAAAACCAAATGCCGCCGCGCCCGCCGCGTCCCATCCATTTGATGAAACAAAGCAGATGTTTTCTTTTGGCGTTTTTAAGCGATCCACCGCCAGTTGGTAAACTTTGGGGTCGGGCTTGTAAACGCCCACGTCTTCGATGGAAAGCACATGGTCCAGCAATCCATCAATGGCGGCGCTGGTCGTCGCGTTTTCCAACATTTGTGGGCTGCCGTTTGACAGGATCGCCGTGGCCATGCCGGCCTTTTTAAGGTCTTCCAGCATGGGCGCCACTTCCGGATACGGGGTCAGCACTTCAAACAGTTCCAGCAAGCGCGTGCGAAGCGCGTCGTCGGATATTTCGTGCGCTTCGAGAGAGAAATCAAGCGAGCTTTCCGTCACCTCACGAAAATCTTCGTGACGTTGCATCAGGCTTCTGAGCCAGGTGTATTGAAGCTGTTTGTTGCGCCACGTTTCGGCCAGCGGTTCGGCCTTGTCGCCCAATTCATCCTTGCAGCGCAACGCCGCCGAGTTCACATCCAACAGCGTGCCATAGGCATCAAATACGCAGGCCTTTATATCTGTAAACGGGCTGGTCATGTGTAGCCTTGGTTTTTAA
>DAOVVL010000256.1 GCA_030637205.1 Thalassospiraceae bacterium
CACCATCGAAGCCATGATGCAGGACGGCAAGGCGCTTCAGTCCGGCACGTCGCATTATCTGGGGCAGAACTTCGCCAAGGCCGCCAACATCAAGTACCAGTCCAAAGACGGCGGCGAAGAATTTGCCTTTACCACATCGTGGGGCGTTTCAACGCGCATGATCGGGGCCATCATTATGACCCACGGCGATGATGACGGCCTGCGCGTGCCACCGACCGTGGCGCCGCACCAGATCGTGATTTTGCCCATTGCGCGTGACGACGAAGCGGCGGCGCGCGTGCTGCCCGCGGCCCAGCAACTGGCGGCGAGCCTCAACGCAGAAACCGTGTTCGGTGATGCGGTGCGCGCCCACGTTGATAAACGCGACATCAACACCGGCGAAAAACGCTGGGGCTGGATCAAAAAAGGCGTGCCGCTGGTGGTTGAACTGGGCCCGAAAGATCTCGACCAGGGCACGGTTATGGTAACCCGGCGCACCGACATTTATGGCAAAGCTGCCGAAGACATGGACGTGTTTGCCGGCGCGGCACCCGAACACCTGCAAGCCATTCAGGACCAGTTGTTCGATGAAGCGAAACAGCTTCTCGACGCGCGCATGGAAACCGGGATTTCCGATTTCGATGCACTGAAAACCTACTTTGCCAACGATGATACAACCCAGCTGGGTTTCGTTCGCGCCAAGTGGTGCGGCGATGCAGACACCGAAGAACAGTTAAAGGCGCTATCGGTGACCATTCGCTGCCTGCCCTACGATCAGGACGGAAAAGAAGGTACTTGCGTGGTGACCGGAAAACCCGCGACCCTGGACGCCATATTTGCCAAGGCATATTAGAGGCGTACTAGATCAAAATTTTGAAAGATCGCAAAATGGCGGAACCCAGACAAGAAATCTTGAATGTCGCGGGTCCACTTGCAGCCATCAAGCGCATGCTGCTGGCAACGCGCCCGGCTTTTCTCAGCGCATCTGTTTTGCCGGTGCTTGTCGGCACCGCATCGGGCGTCAACATCAGCGGTGAGCTGGATCGCACGGTATTTTTTCTGGCGTTACTGGCAACCGCGCTGGCCCACGCCGGGGTCAATGTTTTGAACGATGTGTATGACGACGCGAACGGCACCGACCGCATCAACCAAACGCACATCTTCCCCTTTACCGGCGGTTCACGGTTTATCCAAAATGAAATTTTAAGCGCCGCTGCCATGGCGCGGCTGGGCTGGGTGTTGCTGGTGTTGGCCCTGGTGGTGGGCACATGGCTAACAATGTTAAAAGGCTGGCCGGTGGCGGCCCTTGGTGGCATCGGCATTGCGTTAGGCGTCGCCTATAGCGCGCCGCCGCTGGCACTATCGGGGCGCGGTCTGGGCGAGGCGGCGGTTGGCATCGGGTTTGGCATCGTTCCGGTGATGGGGGCTGCGTGGCTGCAAAGCGGCCATTGGGATGTGGCTACGTTTGCAATCTCAATTACCATAGGCATCTGGGTCGCGATGATCTTGCTGATCAACGAAGTGCCGGACATTACAGCCGATGCCCGATCAAACAAGCGCACGCTGGCGGTGCGATTAGGCCCTAAAAAAACCGCGTCACTGTATTTGGGTCTGCACATGCTGGCCGTAGGCCCGGTTGTGGCCATGGTCGCCAGCAAAATCCTTGCCGAAGTGGCACTGGTGTTGCCGGTGATTATGTTGATCGGGGCGTATCGGGCCGCGCGCGCGATTGAAAACTATTCACCAGCGCAATCGCAGCCACAGTTCACCCGCGCGATCAAGATCACATTGACCATTCACGCACTGGGGTGTTTGTGGCTGGGTCTTTGGGTGTTGTATTAAGCTTCGCGTTTTTTAATGCGACACACAAAAAAACCTTCGAGAAATTCTGACGGCTGAATTCTAAGCGCGTTCTTTAGATCAGCGTTAAACGTCTGCCCGTCCCACGATTTAAGGCCGGGAATGCGCCCTTGCACATCCAGTTCGATGGGTTCGATCACCGCGTCATCGTTGTGTTTCAAATGGCGGCTGATGGGCGCTTCGTTTTCTTCCGGCCCAAACGTGCAGGTGGAATACACCAACACCCCGGCCGGTTTCAAAACCTTCCACGCGGCGCTGAGCATCTTTTGTTGCAGGTAGGCCATCTTCTGGATGCGCTCAAGGCTCCAGTGCTTCAACGCATCGGATCGTTTCAAATCAACCATGCCTTCGCCCGAACACTGGGCATCCAGCAGGATACGATCAAAGGTGCCTTCAACATGGCGGTCGATGAACTGGCCGGGATGCGCAGATGTTTGCACATTGGGCACATGAAAAGTTGCCAGCACGTCTTTCAGTTTTGCTTCGCGCAGCGCATCGTTGGCAAGTATTTCCACTTCGCCGTTTGCCAAGGCGCTCAAATGTGCGGTCTTGCCGCCGGGGGCTGCACAAACATCCAGCAAACGTTCGTTTGCCTTGGGTTGCAAAACCAGCGACGGGATCAGGCTGGATGCGTTCTGGATATAGATATGCCCGCCTGTAAAAAGATCGCTTTCAACCGCCACCCCTTTTCCGTCAATCAGGAAAAACGCATCGGCGCACCATGGGATCGGTTCCAGTTCAAGTTCAAGTTCGTTGAGGGCGGACAGGATTTTATCCGCGCCCATGGGCGAAAGCCGGTTGATGCGGATGGAGCTTTTGAGGTCAATGGACGCCAGGGCTTCTGCATCGCGGGCCGGAACACCGAGAATTTTAGCAAGCCGGTTCAGAAACAGCGCCCGGTTTTGTTCTCTTCCTCCGCCTGACTTGGTGCCCGATTTTCCCCCGGACGATTTTTTGCGCTTGGCCATCAGTCGTCGCCGTCTTTGTCTTCATTGGCGGATTTTTTGGAATCTATTTTTTTTGCCTTTGTTTTTTTTGATTCGCGCGTCACGCCTTCAATCACCACGGTAATCTCGCCCTTAGGCTTAATGTCGGCAAATTCGGCGGCCAGTTCGCCAAGTGTGCCACGGTGATAGCGTTCGAACTTTTTGCTCAGCTCCAACGCAACCACCGCCGGGCGGTCGCCCAGAACTTCAAACGCGTCAGCCAGAAACGCGCCGATGCGATGCGGGCTTTCGTAACAAACCAGCGTGTGCACACTTTCGCGCTCAAGTTCCAACATGGAACGGCGCTTGCCGCTTTTGCGTGACGGGAAACCGAGGAACGTGAAACTGGCGGTGCTTAAACCCGACGCCACCAACGCCATGGTGGCGGCGTTGGCACCGGGGGCGACCTCAACCTTGATGCCTTCTTCCAGTAATTGAGAGATCACACGAAAACCCGGATCGCTGATGCCGGGAAGGCCGGCATCTGAAACCAGACCCACCGCCTTGCCTTCTTCAATCAGCGAACGAATGCGCCCCAGTGCGCGGGCCTCGTTGTGTTCATGGCACGAAAAGGTCGGGCTGGGCTTAGGGATGGAAAAGCGCGCCAGCAGTTTTGCCGTAACCCGCGTATCTTCGACCGCCAGCGCATCAACGGATTTCAACCACCGAAGCGCGCGCTGGGTGATGTCTTCCATATTGCCAATCGGGGTCGCGATCACATATAGCCCCGGATCCAAAGTTGCCTCACCTGCTTGGGTTTCAGCTGGCGCGGGCGTCTCGTGCGCCTTCTTTTTGGCAACAATCATCTTGCTGGCTCGCAGATGCGGTTTTGCGGATTTGTGCCGGGCCATGAAGCTTACCTTTCCTTGCGCTCAGTGCCTCCTTATA
>DAOVVL010000255.1 GCA_030637205.1 Thalassospiraceae bacterium
AAGATCAATCCCCATCAGATCGCGTGCCAGGAACAACATGCCGGGGTTGGGTTTGCGTGCCGGATGGTCGGTTACGTTATGCGGCGGCTTAGCAGTTTCGTGAAAGGGGCAGGCGAACACACCGTCGATGCGTCCGCCATCGGCCGCAACATCGGCCAAAATCTTTTCCTGCACCGCGACAAATTCATCCCAGCCATACTTGCCGTAACCAATGCCGGCCTGATTGGTCACCACCACCACGGCCATGTTGGCATGATTGGCGGCCCTGATGATGGCGGTTGCGTGTTCACTTAAAGAAACGTCTTCGACCTTGTGCAGGTAATTCACTTCTTCAACAAGTACGCCATCGCGATCGAGAAACAATGCGGGCCGGGTGTTCGTTATGTCTTTGGCTGAAATCGCTTGCACCCACACGCCATCATGCAGGTGTGCGCCAGTTGGGAAGGATTTGGGTTCGGGAAAGATGGTCATGTGTGTGCTTTAACTTTCTGTGGCTTGAGGCGTTTCGTCATTTTGTTTTGTATCGGTGAAAAAGGCATCGACTGAAAGCAGCGTACCGGATTCCCAGTGTTCAGGTTCGCAGGCCATGCGCGATATGACGGCACCTACATTGGCGGCATTTGCGTTTCGACCCGTGACCAGGCCCAGCACACGCGGTGCGCCTTCGCCGTTGACGTAACGGTTCGCCTTTCCAAGAGCTTCGACCAAAGCCATCAGCGCCCCCCCGGCGGAACTTGCACAGACATCTTCGGGGTCGGGGACCATGCTGGCATCAATAACAATGATCATCAGGCTGTGTGGGGTTTCGTACATATACGTCCACATTTCGCGGATCAGGTTGACCGGCGCAAAAACAGCCGCTTCCCAGCTGCGCTTCCATTTGCTTTCATCGACCACGTTGATGTTGCCTTGGGGAAGATTGCCCGAACAGCTCACAAACACCTTGGCGTCATCGCTGGCAATCGCCAGGACTTCGGCGTCCACCGGGTTGGATGGATTGGCGATGTGGATTTCGACGTTGATCGCAAAATCTTCGCGCACGCTGAGCGCAACTTGTTCCAAGGCGTCTTCGCTGCGCCCGGAAATATATAAATCCGCCCCGGTTTGCGCCAATGCGCGCGCCGCCGCCAGCCCAATGCCACCGGCTGCACCGGTGATCAATGCCTTGTGGCCGCTTAACGGGCCGCCGCCAGATGGGCCAGATGGGGAAGGGGGCTGGTTGTCACTCATGCGTTTTAGCTTTCCTGCTTTGGGCAGTTCCGCGGAACCAATACCGTGGGGCCAAGGTTGGCGTCATCGCTTTCGGGATGGTCGCGGGTGTAATGCAGCCCGCGGCTTTCCTTGCGCTTCATGGCGGATCGTACAATCAATTCCGCCGAAACGGTCAGGTTTCTCAGTTCCAGCAAATCGCCGGTGACACGGAAATTGCCGTAATATTCTTCTGCTTCGATTTGCAACATATCGATGCGCGTTTGGGCGCGTTGCAGGCGCTTGGTGGTGCGCACAATGCCAACGTAATCCCACATGAAGCGACGCAGCTCATCCCAGTTGTGCGAGATGACAATTTCTTCGTCAGAATCCGTGACCCGGCTTTCATCCCACGGCGGCGGGGATTTGGCCGGCGCGGCATTGTTTAAGCGGGTCTGAATGTCGGTGGCAGCGGCGCTTGAATACACCAGACATTCCAGCAATGAATTTGACGCCATGCGGTTGGCGCCATGTAATCCGGTGTAGGTCACTTCGCCGATGGCATACAGGCCTTCGATGTCGGTGCGCCCAAAGGCGTCCACCATCACGCCGCCGCAGGTATAGTGCGCGGCGGGCACGACCGGCAACGGTTCCTTGGTCATATCAAAACCGAAACTCAAACACCGGGCGTAAATGGTCGGGAAGTGTTCCTGAATAAATTCGGCGGGTTTGTGGCTGATGTCGATGTACACACAATCAAGGCCTTTGCGTTTCATCTGGTCATCAATGGCGCGCGCCACAATATCGCGCGGTGCCAGTTCGCCGCGTTCGTCATACTTGTCCATGAACCGTTCGCCGTTTTCCAGCGTCAGCAACCCGCCTTCGCCGCGCACCGCTTCGGATACCAGAAACGACTTGGCCTTGGGATGATAAAGACACGTGGGATGGAACTGGGTGAACTCCATATTGGCCACCCGGCAACCCGCGCGCCATGCCATGGCAATGCCGTCGCCGGTGGCGACATCGGGGTTGGATGTATACAGATACACCTTGCTGACCCCGCCGGTTGCCAGCACCACAAACGGGGCGGTGAACGCTTTGACTTTGTTCTCAATGGTGTCCAACGCATATAGCCCGCTGACCGATCCGCGCACGCCGTTTTTATCGCGCGGGCAATACAGGTCAATGGCGTTGTGGTGCTCAAAGATATGGATGTTGGCGTTTTCACGCACGCGGTCTTCCAGCGTCAGCTCAATCGCCTTGCCGGTGGCGTCAGCCGCATGGACCACTCGGCGGTGGCTGTGACCGCCTTCGCGCGTTAAGTGCAGCTCATCGCCTTCGCGGGTGAACTTCACGCCGTAGCCGGTCAGCTTTTCTATTGCCACGCGTCCGCTTTCGACCACGGTTCGCACCACGTCAGGATCACACAGGCCGGCGCCTGCATCGAGCGTGTCCTGAATGTGCGATTTAATGCTGTCGTGTTCATCCAACACAGCCGCGATGCCGCCCTGGGCGTAATAGGTGTTGCTTTCGTGCAGCCCGCTTTTGGTAATGACGGCAACGCGGGCGAATTCAGATAATTCCAGCGCCAGATTGAGGCCGGATGCGCCGCTGCCGACGATCAAAACGTCAAAGGTGTTATCCGATGTGCTCACGCGTCCGCTTTCCAATTCATGGCCCAGTCCAGCCCGATATCCACCGCAGGTGCCGACTGGGTCAGACGCCCGATGGAAATGCAATCCACGCCGCTTTCAGCAATTGCGCGAACGGTTTTCAAATTTACGCCGCCCGATGCTTCGGTGCGGATGCGCCCGCCAACCAGCTTGACCGCTTCGGCCAACTGTGGCGCGTCCATGTTATCGAGCAGCACCGCGTCTGCGCCCGCGTCCAATGCCTCGGTGACTTGGTCCAGCGTGTCGCATTCCACCTGAATGGGCGACAGTTTCGCATCTACGGTGCTTTTAACGGCGCGCGCGATACCGCCTGCGGCTGCAATGTGGTTGTCCTTGATTAATACCGCATCATCCAGGCGCATGCGGTGATTAACCCCACCGCCGGTGCGTGTGGCGTACTTGGCAAGGTCGCGAAGGCCGGGGATGGTTTTGCGCGTATCGAGAATATCTGTGTCGGTGCCGGCAACTGCTTCTACATAGGTTCGCGTCAGCGTCGCAATGCCGCTCAGGTGTTGCAATATATTCAACGCCGTGCGCTCGGCAGCCAATAAAGTCTGCGCCGGGCCTTCGATGGTGGCGAGTGGCGTGCCCGCGCCAACCTTGTCGCCATCTTTTACGTGCGCTTTCCAGTGCACATCGTCTGATAAGGCAAAAAACACCAAGCCCGCAATGTCGAGCCCGGCCACCACCATGTCTTCGCGTGCGTTCAGACTTGCGGAAGATCGCGCATCTTCGGAAATGGTCGCGAAAGACGTGACGTCGCCACCCAGTCCTAAATCCTCGTCCAGCGCATCCTGTATCACGCGCTCGACGGCATATGGGTCGAGCCCATCGGGCAGGGTGGGTGGTTTTGAAGGACGCGCTGTCACTGACATTTATTCAGCCGCTTCGGC
>DAOVVL010000315.1 GCA_030637205.1 Thalassospiraceae bacterium
GAACAGCTTGAAGAAGTAACGGTGCTGACCTATGGGCGGGCAGGGGCCGCCATAGCCAGTGCGCTTCCAGTCATTTAGCCCCTCCAGCGTTCCCGGCGGAAGCCCGGACGGTGCCACCGCGGCGTCGAGGCCGGGCGTATCGGGCTGAATGTTGTAAAGCACCCAGTGAACCCAAGTCGTCTTGGGCTGGGCGGGGTCGGGGGCATCGGGGTCGTCGAGAATAAGGGTCAGGCTTGCGGCGCTTGCGGGAACGCCGCTCCAGCTCAGTTGCGGCGACAGGTCGTCGCCATCGCAGGTGTTTACCCGCGGGATCAAACCCATGTGGGCGAAGGCAGGGGATGAAATGGACATGCTCATGCGGGTGCTCCACATTTGCCTTGCTGTTTTGTTTGGTCGTTTGTCTTATTGTTTGGCAAACCGACACTTGTTAAATAGTAGCACATACAGGCACCGTTGCCACGGTTTGGATCACCCTGCCCGTGTTGAGGAAGTTGTCTTCACCCGGCGTCAGGTTTAAGATTTATGTATCTGCTCCCGCAATGTGCGGGGCTTGTCCAATGGCAATGCGGTGGGGTAATGCGGTGACATGAATGGCTGAAAAGTCTTCGGTTGAGGGAACGGTAATGGCGCTGGTGCAAGCGGTGGCAAGTGAATTGCACCCGGAACGCCCGTTGCCGCCTGATGCCGGGGCGGATTCACTTCTCGACCGCGACTTCGCACTGGATAGCCTCGGGCGCCTTGAGCTCGCCGGGCGAATTGAGGATGCGTTCGAGATAACCATAACCGAGGCACGCATTGCCAACGCCGAAACCCCGCGCGACCTTGTCGCGGCGGTTATGGGCGCAATCGGTGGCCCCAAGCACGCCGCCCTGAAACCTTCACCGGCGCAAGCTGATCTAAAAAAAGAGAAGGGTGATATAACCTTTCCGGCCCAGGCCCAGACCCTGACCGAAATGCTCGACCATCACGCGGCCGAAAGCCCCGATCGCCTGCATATTCGCATCTATAATGATGAATGCGAAAAGGGCGGCGAGGGGGAAACCCTCACATACCGCCAGTTGCAGAAAGGTGCCAAACGGGTTGCCGCAGGGCTGGTGGGCCACGGCATTGGCCCCGGCGATGCGGTGGCATTGATGCTGCCGACCGGACGCGATTACTTCTTCTCTTTTTTCGGCATCCTTTATGCCGGCGGTATTCCGGTGCCCATTTACCCGCCAGCCAGAATAAGCCAGATCAGTGATCACATCCGCAGGCATTTTGGCATTCTTGGCAATTGCCGGGCGCGGGCGCTGATAACAACCGAGGAAATCCTGAACGTCGCTACTTTGCTGAAGGGTGGGGTGGAAAGTATTCACACCACCATCACCGTCGAAGGCTTGACCGCCAAGGCGGACAACCCTCCGCTTCCGTTGCTATCGCCCGGCGATATTGCCTTCATTCAATATACTTCCGGCAGCACCGGCCAGCCCAAGGGGGTGGTGTTGACCCACGCCAATCTGCTGGCCAACGTTCGCGCCATGGGCCGGGTATTGCAAGTTTCCAGCCGTGATGTGTTCGTCAGCTGGTTACCGCTTTACCATGACATGGGCTTGATCGGTGCGTGGTTTGGAAGCCTTTATCACGGCGTTGAATTGGTGATTATGTCGCCGCTTAAATTTCTCGCCCGACCGGAACGCTGGTTATTCGCCATCCAGCGTTTTGGCGGCACCATTACGGCATCGCCGAATTTTGGCTTTGAGTTTTGCATCAAACGCATCAGCGAAGAAAAACTTGAAGGGTTGGATATTTCCACCCTCAGGGTGGTTTGCAATGGGGCCGAACCGGTAAGTCCGCAAACCCTTGACAGTTTCGAAGATTTTTTTTCCCCATATGGATTCAACAAAACCGCAATGATGCCGGTTTACGGTTTAGCCGAATGTTCGGTCGGCCTGGCATTTCCTCCGTTGGGCAGGGGACCGCGGGTTGAGCGCATCAAGCGTGAAGTCTTCAGCACCGGCGGTGGTGCGGTGCCCGCGGATGAAGATGACGAAACCGCACTGCTTTTTATCGGTTGCGGTTACGCGCTTCCCGGTCACGAAATGCGCGTGGTTGATGTTGCCGGGCACGAACTGCCGGATCGCCGCGAGGGACGGTTGCAGTTTAAGGGGCCATCGGCAACGATGGGCTATCTGCACAACCCCGAACAGACCGCCGAGTTGATGATTGGTGACTGGCTAGACAGCGGCGATATGGCCTACATGGCCGATGGCGAAGTGTTCATTACCGGGCGCGCCAAGGACATTATAATTCGTGCCGGACGCAACATTTATCCGCAGGAACTGGAAGAGGCGATCGGCAAGGTTGAGGGTGTGCGCAAGAGCAGCGTTGCTGTTTTTTCGAGCCTTGATCCCGCCAGCGGAACCGAAAGGCTGGTGGTGCTGGCGGAAACCAGGCGTCGTGATGAAAAATCACGCACCGACATTACCCGCGCCATCGAAGAGCTTTCCATCGATCTGACCAATCAACCACCGGACAAGATTTTGCTGGCACCGCCCAATACGGTTCTTAAAACTTCAAGCGGTAAGCTTCGCCGCGCCGCCAGTCGCGAAGTATTTGAAAAGGGTCTGATCGGTAAAAAACAGCCTGCGCCGTGGCTCCAGATATTGCGGTTGTCGCTGTTGATGATGGCTCCAACCCTGCGCCGTGTTGTCGCCGCCGTTAGCGCGTCGTTTTATGCCGCTTACGTCTGGACGGTCGCCGGATTGCTGGGGGCGCTGGCGTGGCTGCTTATTGCCGTGGCGCCAAAACCGTGGCGCTGGGTGATCGCCCGCAGCGCGGTTCGGTTGGCCCTTGTTCTTAGTGGCATTTCGCTAAGCGTGAGCGGCCGCGAACGGCTGCCCGATGCGAAAGTGATCTACGTTGTAAATCACGCCAGTTATATAGACGGACCTGTCCTGCCGCTGGCAATTGGACGGGAA
>DAOVVL010000222.1 GCA_030637205.1 Thalassospiraceae bacterium
GATGATCATTTTGCCGTATTCAATTATTCTGGCGGCCATCGGCTTGATCGAAAGCTTGTTGACGCTGACCGTGATCGACGAAATCACCGACACCCGCGGGCGCGGCAACCGTGAATGTGTGGGCCAGGGCACGGCCAACATCGTCACCGGCTTTTTTGGCGGCATGGGCGGTTGTGCCATGATCGGCCAAAGCATGATTAATGTGAATTCAGGCGGGCGCGGTCGTGCATCGGGCATTTCGGCGGCGCTGTTCTTGCTCGGCTTCATCCTGTTTGCATCGAGCCTGATCGAGATCATTCCGCTGGCGGCATTGGTCGGCGTGATGATGATGGTGGTGCTGGGCACGTTTGAATGGTCGAGCTTCCGCATCCTGCACAAAATTCCCCGCGCCGATGCGTTTGTGCTGATTTTGGTTTCCGGCGTGACGGTGCTTACCGATCTGGCCATTGCCGTGGTGGTGGGCGTCATCGTTTCGGCGCTGGTCTATGCCTGGGGCAATGCCACGCGTATTCGCGCCATTACCTCGATCAATGAAGACGGCTGCAAGTCTTACGAGCTGCAAGGTCCATTGTTTTTTGGTTCCGTCACTGGCTTTCGCGATTTGTTTGATCCTGAAAACGATCCCAACGACGTGGTGGTGGATTTCCGCCAATCGCGGGTGGCCGATCATTCAGGGCTGGAAGCTATTGATACGCTGGCAGAGCGTTATACGCGGCGCGGCAAGCAGCTTCACCTCAAACACCTCAGCCCCGAATGTCGCAAGCTTTTGCACCGTGCCAAGGATCTGGTGGAAGTCAACGTGATCGAAGATCCCAGCTATCACATCGCCACCGACGAGCTGGCTTAAGCCGGCGGGGTTTTGCCTTTCAGGCACTGATCCCAATGCGGTGGACTGGCAAAGGTTTCTGATAAAAATTCGATCAGTGCGCGCACCCGCGCCGACAGGTGCTTGGTTTGGGGATAAACCGCATAGGCGTTCATCGACGGCAGTGCATAATCACCAAGCACGCGCACCAGATTTCCATTTTCCACATCTTTGTATGCGATAAACGTGGGCAAGGCCGCAATGCCAAGGCCGTTTACCGCGGCGGCGCACAAATATTCGCCGTTGTTCGCGTTTAGTTTGATATTCAACTTTACGCTTATCTGATTTCCGTCCTTATTGGTGAAGTGCCATGACGCGCCGGGGGTGTTGGTGTAATGCAACACGTCGTGCGATTTCAGATCAGATGGGCGCTCCGGCGTGCCCGCGCGTTCCAGATAGGCGGGGCTGGCGCACAGGATATTTCGAGTAGCGAACAGTTTGCGTGCAATCAGGGTTGAATCTTTCAAGTCCGCAATGCGTACCGCCAGATCAAATCCTTCTTCCACCATATCGATCTGTCGGTCGGCAAAATCGATGTGGATCACCACACCGGGGTGCAGTACCGCAAATTCATTGATGACCGGGGCCAGATGTGAAAGCCCGAACGAAAGCGGCACGGCGATTTTCAAATCACCTTCGAGAACCAGTTGGGTATTGGATGTGGTGGCGTTCAGTTCCCCCACATCGGCGAGAATTTCCTGGGCGCGCTGGTAATAACTGCGCCCGGCATCGGTCAGGCTCGATTTTCGCGTGGTGCGGTTGAGAAGCTGCACGTTGAGCCGCGCTTCCAGATCGACCAGACGTCGGCTGATGGCGGATTTGACCACGCCCAGCTGGTCGGCCGCGCGGCTGATGGACCCGGCTTCGACGATGCGAACGAAGGTGTTCATGTCTTCCAGTTGGCCCATTATATTGATCTCCAAAACAGAACAAAGCTTTCTGATTATGGCTGTTTATACGAATTATGGCAACAGATAGGCTGTTTGCAACTGAACCATTTGAAAGGAAGTGTCATGTCTAACCTTCAAACCTACGCAGCCCCCATGGGGCGTATCCTGATCGGCATGTTGTTTGTCATGGCGGGAGTAATGAAAATATCCGGCTATGCAGGCACGCAGGGCTATATGGAAGCCATGGGGGTTCCCGGTATGTTGCTGCCGCTGGTGATCTTGTTGGAAGTCGGTGGCGGCATGGCCGTTATCGTCGGGTACAAAACACGGATCGCGGCATTTTTGCTGGCGGGTTTTTCGCTTTTAGCGGCGATACTGTTTCACGCAGACTTTGCCAACCAGGTGCAGATGACGTTTTTCCTGAAAAATGTTTCCATTGCCGGTGGCTTCTTGATCCTCGTCGCCCACGGTCCCGGTGCGTATGCGCTGGATAATCGCGGCAAGTAAATGGGAGTTTGGTGATGAACAACACATCTTCAACTGCCCGGGCGATTGTCAAACAGTCCCCCGGTCTGGAAACATCTGACGGCGATGGTGTTAGCTTACGCCGCATGGTCGGCACACCCGATGTGGGCATGGTCGATCCGCTGTTGCTGCTGGATGCATTTGGCTCGGACGAGCCGACCGATTACATTGGTGGCTTTCCCGATCATCCCCATCGCGGATTTGAAACGGTCACCTACATGCTGGCCGGGCGCATGCGCCACAAAGACAACGCCGGACACGAAGGCGTGATTGAGACCGGCGGCGTGCAATGGATGACGGCCGGGCGCGGCATTGTGCATTCGGAAATGCCCGAACAGGAAGAAGGCCTGTTGGCCGGTTTTCAGCTGTGGATCAATTTACCTGCAGATAAGAAAATGTCAGAACCTGCGTATCAGGAATTTGCCGCATCGTTTATTCCCATTGAAACCCTTGATGGTGGCGGCACGGTCAAGGTCATTGCCGGGGCGACCAATCACGGCACGGTGGGGCCGGTGAAAAATGAAACCACCTATCCGATTTACATGGATATCTCACTGGACGCAGGCGCCACGTTTGTCCAGCAGGTGCCGGCCAATCACGGTGGATTTATCTATGTGATTGACGGACAAGTAGACCTTGGCGATGGCGAAGCGGTTCCCGCGGGTTCTGTGGGCGTTCTCGGCGAAGGCGACCACGTTAACGTTAACGCGGGCGACGCGGCTGTGCGGTTCCTGCTGATTAGCGCCCAAAGCATCAACGAGCCGGTTGCCTGGGGTGGCCCGTTTGTCATGAACACACAAGATGAAATTCACCAAGCGTTTGACGATTACCGTCACGGCCGGTTTTAGGAAACATAATGGGATTACTGCAAGAAGGAAAATGGGTCGACCGTTGGTATGATACCAAGGCCGAGCAGGGCCGCTTTGTGCGAAAAGATTCACAATTTCGCAACTGGGTGACGCCCGATGGCGAACCCGGCCCCAGCGGCGAAGGCGGCTTCAAGGCCGAAGCCGGGCGCTATCATCTTTATATTTCCCACGCCTGCCCGTGGGCGCACCGCACACTGATCCTGCGCAAGCTTAAAGGGCTGGAAGACATGATCGGCCTTTCCGTCGTCAACTGGATAATGGGCGAGCAGGGCTGGACGTTTGATGCCCAGGACGGTGTGATTGCAGATAGCGTGAATAACGCAACGTTCATGCATCAGATCTATACGACGGCCAAGGTTGATTACAACGGGCGCGTGACGGTTCCGGTATTGTGGGACAAACAAACCAGCACCATCGTTAGCAACGAATCATCCGAAATCATTCGCATGTTTAATTCAGCCTTTGATGGCGTGGGCGCGCTCGCGGGCGACACTTACCCCGAAGCCCTGCGATCTGAAATTGATGAGATCAACGCGCGGGTCTATTCCACCCTGAACAACGGCGTTTACAAATGTGGCTTTGCCACCACACAGGAAGCCTATGAAGATGCGTTTGACGAACTGTTTGAAACGCTGGACTGGCTGGAAGGGATTTTGGCCAGCAAACGTTATCTGGTGGGCGCAGACATCTCTGAGGCCGACTGGCGGTTGTTCCCGACGCTGGTGCGTTTTGATGCAGTCTATGTCGGCCACTTCAAATGCAACTTGCGGCGCATTGTCGATTACCCGAATTTGTGGGGATACCTGCGCGACCTGTACCAGCAGCCGGGGGTGGCCGAAACGGTGCACATGGATCATATCAAGAACCATTATTACGCCAGCCACGAAACCATCAACCCGACCCGCATCGTGCCCAAAGGCCCGGAGATAGATTTTACAACGCCCCACGGGCGGGACAGGCTGGGCTAAGCGAGCACGCGCTTCATTGGGTTAAACTCAGCGCATTTGCGAATA
>DAOVVL010000250.1 GCA_030637205.1 Thalassospiraceae bacterium
ATAATGATCGCCGTTCTTGGACATGTTTTTCACATACGCGAAAATTTCGTTGCCCGCGCCCAGCGTATCCCACAAAAGCTTGAACACGCAGCGGGGCATTTCCGGATGACGCACCATGGAGTGCGGATTGCCAAGGATTTCGGCCTCTGTCCCCCCATAAAGCCGACAAAACACGTCGTTTGCATAAGTGATCCGACCGGTCGGATCGGTTTTGCTGACGATAATTTCCTTTTCGTCAAAAAACCGCTCTACGCCGGTTGGATTGACATCTCGTTGTGTGGTTTCCATTTGCTTCCTCAATCTACTTTTTGATTAACACGAATACCTGATTGCTTTAGTTGGTTTCCCCAGTGACAACCGCAGCCGTGCATTTAATCCCCTACTAAAGGGGTATAAACCTCTAATACTTTTGAATGAACCTAGAGCCCGTGGAGTTAATATTCAATGAGTTCTAAGGGGTGCCGGAACGCAGTAACAAACGCGCATAACCACACGCGCTTAGGGGGTATTCCCTGAGCGGTTCAAAATTGCCAATAAAATCAAATGATTACGGTTTTGACCTAGGTGCGCAGCACGCCTTGGGTATGTTTTGCCACCGCGTTCACAACTTTGTTACCCACGGCCTCGATATCGGCATCGGTAAGGGTTTTATCCGTGGGCTGCAGCGTGACCTGCACCGCCAGCGATTTTTTACCTTCACCCACTGCCGCGCCTTCAAACAAATCGAACACGCGTACGCCTGAAATCAACGCCTTGTCGGCCCCGGCGGCGGCACGCTCTACGGCGCCTGCTGGAACGTCCGCAGCGACGACAAACGCAAAATCGCGCTCGACCGGTTGAAGCGTCGATAATTTGAGAAACGCGCGGTGCTGGTTTTTCTTGCGCTTCAAGGGTGCCAAGGCGCCCATATGAACTTCAAAGCCCACGGCCGGGCCTTTGATGCCCATCTGTTTCAAGATGCCGGGATGGATTTCACCAAAATGCGCCAGTTGCGCCTTGGGCCCCAACTCGATGGTGCCGGAACGCCCGGGGTGATACCAAGCCGGCGCGCCAGATGCGATCTGCACCTTATCGGTGGCCACACCCAGTGCGCCAAGGGCTGCAATTGCGTCGGCCTTGGCATCGAACACATCAACGTTGCGTTGCGCATCAGACCAGTTGCGAATAACTGCCTGACCGGAACGCACAGCGGTCGCGACCAATTCCTGTTCCGCCGCGCTATCGCCTTTAAACTGGGGGCCGACTTCAAACAGTGCGCCGTCATTAAAACCGCGGGCATCATTGCGCCCGATGGCGGCCAACAGGTTGGGCAGGATCGACGGGCGCATCACATCAAGATCGCTTGAAATCGGGTTAACCAGACGCACGCTATCGGCCACGCCGCCAAACAGGTCGGCTTCTTTGGAAGCGGTAAATGAATAGGTCACGGCTTCGACCAGGCCGCGTGCCGCCAAGGCGCGGCGCACATGAGCGCGGCGGCGTTGGTCGGGGTTAAGCGCCGGCTTGGGCAACGCATCTTTATTGGGCAGTGAAACGGCAGGAATGTTTTGATAGCCAAAGACGCGCGCGATTTCTTCAATAATGCAGGGTTCGGCAATAACATCGGCGCGCCATGACGGCACCGCGACTTTCCACGCGCCACCGTTGCCCGATACGCCAAATCCCAACACGGTCAGGATGCGCATCATTTCATCGTTGCTGATCTCAACGCCGATCAGCTTCTTTACCCGCGCCGGGTCAAACGCAATTTCGCGCTGCCAGGCGGGCTCTGCCCCGGCGATGACAACTTCTGACGGCTCGCCGCCACACAGTTCCAGCACCAACCGCGTTGCGATTTCCATGCCCGATGCGGCAAAAGCCTGATCGACGGTGCGCTCAAAACGGAAACGGGCATCGGAAATAATGTCCAGCTTGCGCCCGGTGGCGGCCGTGCGCACGGGATCAAACAGCGCGCTTTCGATAAACACGTTTTGTGTTTCCGTGGTGCAACTGCTGGCCTCACCGCCGATTACACCGGCCAGTGCTTGTGGCCCGGTCTCATCGGCAATGACACACATTTCTGCGTCCAGCTCATATTCCTTGCCGTCCAGCGCCAACAGTTTTTCGCCGTCGTTCGCAAGGCGCGCGGTGATGTTGCCCTTGACCTTGTCGGCATCAAACACATGAAGCGGGCGACCCAGATCGAACGTCACAAAATTGGTAATATCCACCAGCGCCGAGATCGGGCGAAGGCCGATGGCGAGCAGGCGTTCCTGCATCCATTTGGGGCTGTGCTGGTTGGTAATGCCGCGCACCATGCGCCCGACAAACATGGGGCACGCCTGTTCATCATCGGTGGTGACGGTGATGGGGCTTTTAAACGCGCCCGGAACGGGGTCGGTGTTAAACGCCTTCATGTGGCCGATGCCACTGGCGGCCAGATCGCGCGCAATGCCGCGCACGCCCAGACAATCGCCGCGGTTGGGCGTGATGGCGATTTCGACAATGGGATCGCTAAGGCCCATGGCCTGAACGGCCGATGCGCCGACCTTGGCGTTTTTATTTTCGCTCAAATCGACAATGCCGTCGTGTTCGTCCGATAGACCCATTTCGCGCTCAGAAAGCAACATGCCGTTGGACTCAACGCCGCGAATTTTTGCTTTTTTCAGCTTCACATCAATGCCCGGGATATATTCGCCCGAACCCGCGAACACGCCCATCATGCCCTTGCGTGCATTGGGTGCCCCGCAAACCACCTGGTGTGTCTCAGAACCGGTGTTGACCGTGCAGACCTGCAACTTGTCGGCGTCGGGGTGCTTTTCAGCCGAAACCACTTCGCCGACGACAAAATTTTCAAGGCCTTTGGCGCGATCGGTCACGCTTTCGACCTCAAGGCCCAGCATGGTCAGGCGTTCACACAGCTGATCCAGCGATGCGTCGGTTTCAAAATGATCTTTCAGCCATGAAAGCGTGAACTTCATCGGCTCAATCCCCCCGTCATCGAAGGCACATCCAGCGACTTGAACCCGTAATGCCTTAACCAACGCAGATCTGATTCGTAAAACGTGCGCAGATCGGGAATGCCGTATTTCAACATGGCAATGCGTTCAATGCCGATACCAAAAGCAAAGCCCTGATATTCGCCCGGATCAATGCCACAATTTTCCAGCACCTTTTCATTGACCATGCCGCAGCCGAGAATTTCCAGCCAGTCATCGCCGTGGCCAATTTTAAATTCGCCGCCTTCACGGGTGCAGCCGATATCAACTTCGGCTGACGGTTCGGTGAACGGAAAATAGCTGGGGCGGAACTGCAACGGCAGATCATCCACACCAAAATACGCACGACAGAAATCGGTCAGCACACCCTTGAGGTGGCCCATGTGCGTGGTTTTATCTATCACCAGACCTTCGACCTGATGAAACATCGGGCTGTGGGTGGCGTCGTAATCACAGCGGTACGTGCGCCCCGGTGCAATGATGCGAAACGGCGGCTTGCCGTTCATCATGGAATGGACTTGCACGGGCGACGTATGAGTGCGCAAAACCTTGCGGCCTTTTTCGCCAACACCGGGCAGATAGAACGTGTCGTGTTCCTGGCGTGCGGGATGGTCTTCGGGAATATTGAGGGCTGTAAAGTTATACCAGTCGTCTTCGATTTCCGGGCCTTCGGCAACGGAAAAACCCATTTCGCCAAAAATCGCCACCACTTCGTCGATGGTCTGGGTGATGGGGTGAATACGGCCTTGCGTTTCGGGGCGCGTCGGCAGCGTCACGTCAACTTGCTCGGTCATCA
>DAOVVL010000015.1 GCA_030637205.1 Thalassospiraceae bacterium
AGGCCGGTAAACCATAACACGCAGGGCTTTTGTCCCTTGAGTGCAGCACGGGCTTCCTTGTGTACATCAAGCGCCTGCCAGTGAATGTTGGTTGCCCGGCGCAGTGCGTAATCGATCATCCCCGCGCCAACCGTGGCATTTGTAAACCGGTCAATAAGAATAAAATTGCCGGTTGCAGGGTTGTCATGATACGGATCAAAAGCCAGGGCGCGATCGAGGGAGAAGTTACAAATTCCGACTTCGTTCAGTTCCAGGGTCTTGCTGGCGATGTGCTCCAGAGTGTTAACGTTGACCTTATATTTGAGATCACTGACTTGTGCCGAGGCCGTAGACGTGCCGATCTTGATGAGGTAATTGCGGCTTGGCAATAAAGGCTCGTCATGCATCCAGATGAGCTTAGCTTCAAACTGATCGGCATAGTCCGGGCGACTATTTGAGTCCGCCAGAACGTCGCCGCGACTGATATCGATTTCGTCTTCCAATGTCAGGGTCACGGCCTGAGCAGGGCCGGCCTGCTCCAGATCGCCATCGAATGTGACAATCCGCGCGATTTTCGATGTCTGCCCCGAGGAGGGCACGACAATTTCGTCGCCGGGCTTGATCGTGCCGGACGCAATGGTTCCGGAAAATCCGCGGAAATCGAGATTGGGCCTGTTGACCCATTGCACCGGCATGCGAAACGGCTTGTCCGCTGCGTCAGAGGTCACTTCCACCGTTTCCAGGTAGCCCATCAGGGTCGGACCGGAATACCAATGGCTGTGCGCCCCCGGTTCGAGCACATTGTCGCCTCTAAGCGCGGAAACCGGAATCGCGGTTACGTCTTCAAAGCCTAAGTCGGCGGCAAAGTTTTCATAGTCTTGCGTGATTTCGTCGAATTTCGCTTGGTCGAAGTCAATCAGGTCCATCTTGTTGACCGCCAGCACCACCTTTTTGATGCCGACCAGCGAGACGATATAGCTGTGACGCTTGGTCTGGGTCAAAATTCCCTTGCGGGCATCGACTAAGATCACCGCCACATCGGCCTTGGATGCGCCGGTAGCCATGTTGCGGGTATATTGCTCGTGCCCCGGGGTGTCGGCGACGATGAACTTGCGTTTATCGGTGGAGAAGAAGCGATAGGCCACATCAATGGTAATGCCCTGTTCGCGCTCGGCCTGAAGTCCGTCCAGCAGAAGGGCGAAATCGATGTCATCACCCTGGGTGCCGACCCGTTTGGAATCGCTTTCCAGGGCCGCCAGCTGGTCTTCGAAAATCAGTTTGGAATCCCAAAGCAGGCGCCCAATCAGGGTGCTCTTACCGTCATCTACCGAGCCGCAGGTGATGAAGCTTAGTAGCCCTTTTTCTTCCTGGGCCTTGAGATATGCGTCGATATCGCTGGTGATCAGTTCGGATTGTTGGGGCATTAGAAATATCCCTCTTGCTTTTTCTTTTCCATCGATCCGGCCTGATCGCTGTCTATCACCCGGCCTTGACGTTCGGAGGTTCGGGTCAGCAGCATTTCCTGGATGATTTCAGGCAGGGTTGTGGCTTCGGATTCCACCGCTCCGGTCAGCGGATAGCAACCGAGCGTGCGGAAACGCACCGAGCGTACTTCCGGCTTTTCACCCGCATCGAGTGGCATCCGGTCGTCGTCGACCATGATCAAGGTGCCGTCGCGGACCACCACCGGGCGCTTGGCGGCGAAATACAGCGGCACGATCGGGATGTCTTCCAGGCGGATGTATTGCCAGACATCCAGTTCGGTCCAGTTGGAAATGGGGAAGGCGCGGATGCTCTCCCCCTTCTTGATCCGGCCGTTGTAGATGTCCCACAACTCCGGACGTTGATTCTTGGGGTCCCAGCGGTGGTTCTCGCTACGGAAGGAGAAAATCCGCTCCTTGGCCCGCGATTTTTCCTCGTCCCGGCGCGCGCCGCCGAACGCCGCGTCAAACCCGTATTTGTCCAGAGCCTGTTTAAGGGCTTCGGTCTTCATCACGTCGGTATAAAGGGCCGAGCCGTGGGTGAAGGGATTGATGTTTTGTTTGACGCCATCTTCGTTGCGATGCACCAGCAGCTCGAAACCGTATTCCTTTGCAATCCGATCACGAAACTCGATCATTTCCCGGAATTTCCATGTCGTATCCACATGCAACAGCGGGAACGGCGGCTTGGATGGATAGAACGCCTTGCGGGCCAGGTGCAACATCACGGCAGAATCTTTACCGACCGAATAGAGCATCACTGGATTTTCAAATTCGGCGGCGACTTCGCGCATAATATGGATGCTCTCGGCTTCCAGTTGGCGCAAGTGGGTCATGCGGTCAGAGGTCGTCATTTTATTGGCCCTGCATTCATAGGATTGAGGGGGGTATGAGACTTTTGCTGATGTCTGGTCATGTCTCATCTCTCTTGATTAGCGTGGATGGACGGCGCTTGCGGTCCAGTGCTGGGCTCAATAAACATATATTTGGTGTAATCGTCAATTATAATTGAAAAGAATATGTACAATAATTTGTATATACATCTAATATACGTATAATTAGAGCTATACGCTTTCCAATTAAGCCGTGTCTTTTGAAGTGTCTAATGGTCGGGCCCATGCGGTCAGCGTGATTTGCGGGGTAGAGGTTGCCGCAAAGTACGATGCCAGGTTTCCACTCGATCTTCCCTCCAAGCACCGGATGTCGTCATTCAGTCAATCGTCCGCTTTGGGTCATAAGCGGACCTAAATCCCAGCCCTCAAAGTAGTCCGCTAAGCGCCTCAAAGCGGACCTCAGTCGTCAAAACGTCTGCTTACAGCCTTAGAGCGGCCACTATGGTAACCCCTCGGAAATGGCCGCTTATAGCCAAAAGCAGACAGATCAAGCCTCCGCTACCGCCCCTCTCCCATAATTCAATCTGAGCATTGCTCTAGGACAAACGGGCATTGGTCATTGACGTGGGTCTTACCTAATTTAGTACCAGACGGGTGTTTCAAACACCTCAGGAACAATCAACTCTGGCAATCAAATTTTGGCGCGCATAATGGATATTTTTGATCTACCTACGCCCTGTCTTGTCCTCGACCGAGCGAAACTTGACAAGAATATCAAGCGAATGGCGGATAGTGCCAGGCGTCATGGTGTGGCACTTCGACCACACTGTAAGACCGCGAAGTCCATTGATGTGGCACGCTTGGTTCTGCAAGGTGAAAACGGTGGAATTGCCGTCTCCACATTGAAAGAAGCCCAATATTTCGCCGAAAACGGCATTAAAGATATCCAGTATGCGGTTGGTGTCGTCCCCGACAAGTTGGAGCGTGTCGCCGCCATTCAAGGTTCAGGCGCCCGCATCCTCCTCATCACCGATAACGTCGAAGTCGCTCGCGCCATCGCCACCAAGAGCAGCGAATTGGGGTTGGAATTCCATGTGCAAGTTGAAGTCGATTGTGGCGAGAGTCGTTCCGGCGTCTTTCCCGATGGGCCGGAGCTTGAACAGATCGTCACTATTCTCGACCAGGCCCCACACGTGATTTTTTCCGGTGTCATGACCCATGCCGGGCATTCTTATGCCTGTCGCACCATCGCCGAGGTGGAAGTCGTGGCCGAAGCCGAGCGCGCCGCCGTCGTAAGCGCCGCTGAGCGTATTCGCGGCCTTGGCATTGAATGCCCCATGGTCAGCGTCGGCTCAACACCCACAGCGCTTTATGCCCGCTCGCTTGAGGGTGTTACGGAAATACGGCCAGGCGTATACATGTTCGGCGATATGTTTCAGGCCCAGATCAATTCCTGCGAAGTATCGGATCTGGCCGTGTCGGTGATGACCGAGGTCAACAGCCATCGGCCATCATTAAACCGGCTTCTGATTGATGCCGGGGCACTGGCCCTTTCCAAGGACCGCAGCACCGAAAACGTGTCCAACGATGTCGGCTTCGGCATGGTCGCGGATGCGAACGGACGCGCTTTCGATCCACAACTGCGTGTGGCGCGAGTTTATCAAGAACATGGTTTGGTCGAATTGACCGACGGCGTTTCGCTAAACGATTTGCCGATCGGCATGCGCCTGCGCGTTTACCCCAATCATGTGTGCATGACGGCTGCAATGTACGATTGCTACCATGTGGTTGACAGCGAAAATGGCGACGGGCGCGAAGTCATTGCCATATGGCCGCGTATTAACGGCTGGTAACGCCTGTAACCAACTATAACGTCTTAGTAATCAGCTGACGTTCCAAGGCCCTTTTCTTCGGCCAGACGCACCGCCAGATCCGCCACCACCAGATCCTGCAACGACACACCGGTGCCGTCAAAAATGGTGATTTCATCATCATCTTTTCGCCCATCACACATGCCTTCGATGACCTGGCCAATGCTGCCGCGGAAACTGCTTTCGTTGATCAGGCCGCTTGCAAAAGCATGCTGGAATTCACCGATGGTCATGGCTTGCTGGGCTTCATCGACGAACAGGACACTGCCTGCAACCAGTTGCGGGTCCAGCTCCTGTTTGCCCTTGGTGTCGCAACCCATGGCGCTGATGTGGGTGCCGGGTTGAACCCAGGCTTTGTCTACCAATGCCTTCTGAGACGGTGTCACGGTAATCAGAATATCCGCTTGGCCGGCAACAGCTTCACGATCCGTTTCGCCAATGAAATCCAAGCCCAAGTCGGATACCACTTTGCCAAACGCTGCGAGATTGTCTGCTGACGGGTCCCAAGCATGAACAGTGGTCAAGTCACGTACAGCCATGGTGGCTTTCAACTGGTACTGCGCCTGAACACCGGTTCCGATAATGCCCAACACTTTGGAATCAGCGCGCGATAGATACTTCGTCGCGATCGCGCTGGAAGCCCCGGTGCGAACACCGGTCAGATAGTTTGCGCTGACTAGGGCGCTGGCCTTGCCCGTTTCGGGACTGAATAGAAGGGTAGAAGACTGGTGATTGCTCATTCCGTTTGCGGCGTTGTGCGGCCAATAGCCGCCAGCCTTGAGCCCCAGGATAGGAGCAGACGTATCGCAGCCGGTCTTCACGCCATAGACCGCATCCTGATAACCCACCACTTCACGTACAACGGGATAGTTTCGGGCATCGCCGCGCGCCATGGCGGCGAAGGTGCTTTCCACGGAATTTATGGCATCCTCTACGGATACCAGTTCACGGGCCAGGTCTTCGGAAATGATCAGCATGGTTTCAATCCTTTTGGGTAGGTCTGCGTTATCTGAAAACGCTCGGCAGGTAAGACGAAAGTTCCGGCACCAAGACCAACATGATCACCACGGCGATTTCGACAACCAAGAACGGGAACACCGCCTTGATGATCGGAAAGACGGGGCTTTCTGCGATGCGGCACGCGACGAACAGGCATACCCCCACCGGCGGTGTAATTAGGCCCAGGGTCAGCGTTAGGATGACGACCATGGCGAACTGCATCGGGTCGATGTTCATGCCCTGAGTAACCGGCATCAGCATCGGCACGATCAGCACGATGGCCGCACCGGGCTCAAGGAACGTGCCGACCAGCAGCAAAATGCCAGCCAAGGCCATCAAGAATAGGGTCGGGTTGTCGGCGAATAGGCGGGCGAAATCTTGCACCCACATGGCGATGCCGCCGATGGTCAGAACGTAAGACACCACCGTCGCCGCAGCGATAATCAGGTAGATGGTGGCGGTGATCCGCGCACTACGTCTCAGCGCCTCCCACAGTTCGGCTAAATTCAAGCTTTTGAACACAAACCAGGCAATGATTAATGCGTAGACGATGGCAACGCCGCCAGCCTCGGTCGCGGTGAACACGCCTGAAAGCGTGCCGCCGACAATAACGCCAGGCAAGCCCAGCACCAGCAGTCCGTCGCGGATCAGGGTTCCCATTTCACCCTTTTCGATCTTAATGCTGGACCGTGGAAGCCGGCCACCGCGCGCCTGGAACCAAATCACCATCCACATGACACCGGCCATCATCAGGCCCGGCACGATCCCCGCGACAAACAGGTCGATCACCGAAATACGCGTGACCGCGGCATAAATGATCATGATCACCGACGGCGGAATGATCGGGCCGATGACCGATGAAGCAATGGTGACCGCGGCCGCGTAATTCTTGTCGTAGCCTTCTTCCGGCATGCCTTTGATGAACACCTGGCCTAAAGCTGCCGTGTCGGCCACGGCGGCCCCGGAAATTCCGGCGAACAGCACCGACGACGACACATTAGCGTAGGCCGTACCGCCCGGCACACCTCGCGTCACCAGTCCGGCCAAGCGGATCAGGCGCGTGGTGATGCCGCCACGGTTCATGATTTCACCGGCGAAGACATAAAACGGCGCCGCCAGCAAAACGAAGTTGTCCATGCCCGTGAACAGGCGCGTGGGCACGGAAATCAAAGAAAGATCGAGCGCCCAAAGGCCGATGGCGCCAGCAATACCCAGTGCAAACACGATCGGCACGCCGATGATCAACATCACGACAAAGGCAATAGCCATAGAGATCATGACTCGTTCTCCTTGGCTTCTTCTTTTTTCAAGGCATCCTCGGGCAGGATCATGAGGCACAACACCTTAATCAGCATCAACGTCGCGCCTACCGGGACGGCCAAATAGGGGATGGTCATGGGAATCTGCATAGCGGGAGAGCTTTGGCGCATGTTGCTGATTGCGGCGGGAATACCTTGCCAGATCAACAACACGCAAAATCCACCGATGCACGCGAGGACCAATATCCGGACAAAATTTCTGACCTTTGCGGACTTAACGCTATCGAACAGGCTGATAACCATGTGTTCACCGCGAAACAGTGCGGCACTGCCCGCAAGCATCACCATCCAGGTCGTGGAATAACGCATGGTTTCCCCGGTCCAAGAAAGCGGATCAACCAAAACATAGCGGAAAAAGACCTGGGCTATATTCATCATAATGACGGCGACAAGAAGAACGGCTGCCACAATTTCCGTCATGTTTGTGAGTTTCAGGCCCAGCCAAAGTGCTCGGTCCTTCACGGCAGTTCTCCAGCCAGGGGGTCCAACTTTTTATCCAGACCATTCAATAAGAAATAACTAAACGATACGGGTTGGAAAATGTGAAATGCTACAATTTAAAAAATATACAAAGGAAAAGAGCGGGAAGCAAAATAGTCACTTCCCACTCTTCACCAATGAATTAAGCCTTATTTGCCGTAAAGGGCAGGCTCGTAAGATTTGGCGGTATCCAGAAGACCCTGGACCAATTCAGCGCCAACCTGCTCACGCAAGTATTCCAGCACAGGTTCCTGAGAAACCTTAGCAAACGCAGATTTTTCGCCCATGGTCGTCATGTGGACTTCCACGCCTTTTGCCTTGATCAGGTCGATGTATTTCTTAGCACCAGCAAGTTTGGCGGTGTTTTCGACGCGGGCTGCCAGGGTGGCAGCTTCAAGAATGATGGCTTTTTCATCATCGGTCAGGCTATTGAAGAATTTGTCGTTGATGATGTAAGCGTGAACACCGAGGATATGCTCATCGGTGGACATGTACTTTTGAACGTCCATCAGGTTGTAATCGTAGTTCACCTGAGCCGGGTTTTCCTGGCCATCGATGACGCCCTGTTTAGCGGCCATGATGATTTCAGAACCAGGCATCGGCGTTGCAGCAGCGCCAAAGGACTGAACGAAACGCATGAAGACCGGGCTTTCCATCACGCGTATTTTCAGGCCCTTAAGGTCTGCTGGCGTGCGGATTGGGCGCACGTTGTTGGTGAAGTCACGGAAGCCGTTTTCACCCCAAGACATGGTGCGGATGCCGGTGTCTTTGCGCATGTTTTCGGCCAAGTCACCGAAGAACGGGCTGTCGAACACTGCCCAAGCGTGAGCCGAAGACTTAAACAGGTACGGAACGGACAGCACCTGGATGTTCTTGTAGAAGCCAGCCAGCGCGCCGGTGTCTACCAGGCACACTTCAACAGCACCCTGCTGAACCTGTTCAGCGCAGGCGCGTTCCGCGCCCAATTGAGCGCTCGGGAACAGTTTGACCTCGATACCGCCTTCGGTCTTGTACTCGACGTGATTCTTAAACGCGACCAGTGCGTTCCATTCCGGGTTGTCCCCCTGGGGTGCGTTCATGCCGAACTTGATGGATTTAGCAAACGACGGGCTCGCCGCACTCATCATGATTGCAGCAGCTGCTACAGCCAAGGTCCCTTTAAAAAACATATTCATGTTATTGCCTTTCGAATTCTACCTGTCAGATAGGGTGATTGTTATGATCTCGTTATTTCGCATTGGCAGGCTATGAGCATTACTGCGGCTTGGCGAATGCAAAGACCTAATAAGGTGATGCCGTATGCGTATAACCCCGCAACATACTAAAAGGTAAAGCTGAATCACGTTTTCACCGGGCACATTGTGGGGCAAATTAATCTGCCGGGGACCAGTTTGCAGTGGGATCAACGGGAAACACCGGGCGCGGCATATGCTTAAAGTCGAAGCGCGATAGAATGGGTGATGTTAGGCCGGGTGTATCGACTTCAATCACTTGCTCAGAAGAGAAGAATTCGTCGAATCCGGCGCGGAAGTGACCGCGAGATTTCACCACGACCGCCCTTGCTTGTCCGATGTCCAACCCCATCATCTCTAAGAATACCGGATCTGCGCATTGCGTGCGGATTGAAATAATGACCACCTGGATGCCGCCCAGGTCAAGAAGTGCGGATGGGCCCAAATTCATCCGGCGGTCAGCGTAGAAACCCCGCCGCCCGACACAGTCCCCATCTTTCAGGCAGATGATCTCGGCTTCGGCCTCAAAACGACGCGAAAACTCGTCCGGTTCTTCACGATTAAAGACTGCATTGAAGGTCGCGCCTTCTCCCAGGCTGTGGGCTTCTGCGGCCAGTGCCGGATCGTAGATAATGCCTACAATCACGTCGGTGGCCTTGGCATTGTGCAAAGCTTCGAGCAACCACATGGTGTTGCCGTTGCCGCCGCCGCCAGGATTGTCAGCCACATCGGCCAGGATCAGCGCAGGTAAGGAGGCATCGCGTCCTGCCTGAACGACGCGTTCGACGGCATCTTCAAGCGAAGTCAATTGGGGAATATAGCGCTGGTGGTCCGCCCAGGCTTTTTGGGCGATCTCGCGCGCCAGCGCATCCGCGACACCACCTCCGCACCTTGCGGTCACAATGATCGCCAGGCCGTTCTTGGGCGTGTCGCTATAAGCAAAGCCGCCTAGAATAGATACGTTGGCAATGTCCTCAGTAATGAGGGACTGACCAAAGTTTATAATGTCCGCATAGGGGCCGGCTTCCGTCAGCAGCGTCACCGTCGGCGGGGTAAGCGGCAGGCGGATAAAGGCCGATTGGGGGCGCATGCCTGCAAACATTTCCAACAAGATCTCTGCCGTCTCGATGCCGCGCTCGCGCATATCAACGTGAGGATTGGTGCGGTAAGCAACGATCGCATCTGAAGCCTCGACCATACGTTCAGACACATTGCCATGCAGATCCAGCGTCGCAACGACAGGAACATCAGGCCCGACAATGGACCGTACCATGTCGAAAATTTCGCCGTCCGGGTCTTTGTTTTCAGTGGTGATCATGGCGCCATGATTGGAAATATAGACCGCGTCCAGTGGCATGGCTGCACTCAGGCGGCTCTTCATGTCATCAAACGTCGCCTGATAGAAAGTATGGTCCATTGGCCCGCCTGCCTCGACCAGACCGACCAGAATTGGAACAGGCGTCCAATCGCACCGCGTATTCATGGCGCTAACGAAGCCACGTATTTCGGCAGGCAACTTGGGATCGGAACTGTTTAAATCTTCAAGGATTTCTCTTCCCGCAAGGTAGACGCGGTTCAGATAATCTTCTTTGGTGGTTAGCGGCGCGAAGCTATTGCTTTCAAGCATCAGGCCAAGTATGGCAACCCGCCGGGAAGAAGTGCCTGTCATGAGATCAAACCCCTTGTTGATGGAGGCTCGACCCTACACCGGCCCGTATACCGTAACCAATGCAAGCTCGGTCTAGTGCGATGTCGGTTCGGCATCGTTGAGGAACGTCCAGAACTCCTCGGCAGCCCGAGGGAGAGGCTCAAGCGACCGGAAAACCCGGATATCGACGGGAATGGACCAAGTATCATCCCCCGATAGCACCAAGGCGCCGCTATCGAGTTCGTTCAAAATCTGACTTTCTGGCAGCCAGGCAAGCCCCCGACCTTCCCGGCTCATGGTTTTCAACACACCGGCCAGATGGGATTCAAATACCCGGTCTAACTCGGGTCTATCGGAGTGATTGGCCAACATAAAATCGACCGCGCGTCCAATCGCGGACGTTTCCGCATAGGCCAGATACGCCAACGGTTTTTTTGTCGATCCCGGCAAGAATTGCGATGCGTTGCCCTTTTTGTCTGGCGCTGAGACAGGCAACAGTCGGTCCTCGCTCACCTTCAGCGAAACAAAGTGGTCTTCGGGAAGGTTGATTGATACGGAAGGATGCGTGTGGCAAAGCATGAAGTGGCATTCGCCGCGCAGCAGCGCCTGGACGCAATTTCCGACTTGATTGGAATCGAGCCGGGTTTGCAAAATTCCCATATGCTCTTCTGTATTGCGGATCCAACTGGGGAAAAAAGTCAGAGACAAGCTGTGGGTGGCGGAAAAGGAAATAGTGTTTGCCGTGCTGTTGCCCGTTTGGCGGATGTCTTCGCGTCCTTGAAATAGGCGGCGCAAGACCTCTTCGGCGATGGGACGAAATTGCTCACCCGCACGAGTGAGCGAAATCGGTTGTTTTGAGCGGTCGAACATCGTCGCGCCGACCCATTCCTCAAGCGCCTTGATGCGGCGGCTGAAAGCGGGCTGGGTCGTCGCGCGTACTTCTGCCGAACGCGAAAAGTTGCGCGTGTCGACCAAGCACAAAAAATCCTCAAGCCACTTAATTTCCATCGAAAATGTCCAGAACAAATGGGTGCATGCGAGCCTTAAGCAGCAGATTACACGTGTTTTCACTTATCCACAAAGAACATGCGTAACCGGCATGACTTCATCACCAAATAACATTCGTCAGATCGCTGAAAACCCGCAATTATAAAGGGCAGCATGACATTCAAGCCACTGTGGAGCAGTGTGGTATGGAGGACAACGTGAACACAGAAATCAGGTCTTACTGGAAAAACTACATTAACGGCGAGTTTGTCGACGGCTCTGGCGGTGAACGTATCACGGTAAGCAATCCGGCCACGAACGAACCGATCGCCGAAGTCGCGCGCGCCACCCCTGCTGATGTGGACAAAGCTGTGGCTGCTGCACGCAGGGCATTCGAAAGCCGCGAGTTATTGGAAATGCGTCCCCACCAGCGCGGCGAGATGATGTTCGAAATATCGCGGCAACTTGACAAGTTGGCCGATGAAATTGCTACGCTTGAATGTTTGGATAACGGCAAGACCCTAGCCGCTGGCCGTGGAGATGTCGCACTGACACAGCGTTACCTCAGTTATTACGGCGGCATGGCCGATAAACTTGAGGGCCGACAGATTCCGTTGGGCGAAGGGCTGCTTGATTACACCGTTCATATGCCGTTCGGCGTGTCTGCGCAGATCGTGCCGTGGAACGGCCCGCTACCGGTGGGCGCACGCTCGATTGCATGCGCCCTGGTCACGGGCAACACGGTGGTACTTAAATCTCCGGAAGATTCGCCCCTGAGCCTGTTCGCCTTCGCCGAGGCATGTGAAAAAGCAGGTGTACCAAAAGGTGCCGTAAACATCCTTTGCGGTTATGGCTACGATGCAGGAGCTGCGCTTGCCGCGCACGAAGATATTGATCACATTGTGTTCACTGGATCGGTTGAAACTGGCAAAAGCGTGCTGCGGTCCGCTGCCGAAAGGATTATCCCATGTGTGATGGAACTGGGCGGCAAGTCAGCAGGCATCGTCTATGCGGATGCGGATTTAGAGCAAACGGCGAAAAGCGCCGCACGCGGCATCTTTCATCATGCAGGACAAATTTGTTCCGCCGGATCACGGCTGATTGTTCACCGCTCTATCCATGATGAGCTTGTTGCGCGCCTCAAAGCCGAAGCAGAAGCCCTCACCGTTGGCCCCGGTATCGATGGCTGCACCATGGGGCCGCTGATCTCCGCCAAGCAATTGGACACCGTTGAAGGCTTGTGCCATGTCGGCGTTGATGAAGGGGCGACCCTTATTACTGGCGGTGCGCGTCTTCCTGAAACGCCCGGCCACTTTATGGCGCCGACCATCTTTACCGATGTGCGACCCGACATGCGTATCGCCCAGGAAGAGTTCTTTGGCCCGGTTGTCGTTGTGATTCCCTTCGACACTCCCGAGGAAGCCATCGCAATCGCCAACGGAACCGATTTCGGTTTGGCATCCGGCGTTTATACCCGCGACTTGACGTTGGCGCATTGGACCGCCGATCGCCTGATCGCCGGACAGGTTTACGTCAATGAATGGTGGGCCGGCGGTGTTGAAACGCCATTTGGCGGCACCAAGCGTTCCGGTTATGGGCGCGAAAAGGGCCAGGAAGCCCTGCTCGGTTATGTCCAGACCAAAAATGTAGGCATTCGTCTCTAAACATGACCGATACATTTGACTACATCGTTATTGGATCTGGAACATCGGGTTCGGTAGTCGCTGGACGTCTGTCGGAAATGGGAACCGGCACGCTTTGTGTGTTAGAGGCCGGACCGCCCGACCGGAACCCGTTTATTCATATTCCGGCTGCCGTAGTTTATACGCTCAGCAATCCCAAAATTAACTGGATGTACAAAACCGAACCCAGTTGGGGGACGGCTGGACGCAGCATCATCCAGTCGCGTGGCAAAACCCTTGGCGGTTCTGGCTCAATTAATGGCCACATTTACACCCGCGGCCACCGATCCGATTTTGACGCATGGGCGGATATGGGCAATTCCGGTTGGGGTTATGCCGATGTGTTGCCTTATTTCAAACGCAACGAACAACGCATAGGCGAAGGCGATGATCGCTATCGTGGCCGCAAAGGCCCCTTCACCATCACCGATATCGATGAAACCGACCCGCTGTGCGATGCCTTTATGGAAGGCGCCCAATCGCTCGGCATTCCACGAAATCCCGATTATAACGGCGAAGTTCAGGACGGCATCGGCTATGTGCAGCGAAGCATCCACCATGGCCGCAGGGTCAGCCCGGCGCGGGCCTTTCTTTACCCAGCCGTTAAACGTGGCAATGTGGATCTGCGCACCGAAGCGCATGTCATGAAGATTATTTTTGAAGGCAAGCGCGCCGTTGGCGTTTGCTATCGCAGGCATGGCCGCGACGAGACTGTCTTTGCGAAAAAGGAAATCATCTTGTGTGGCGGTGCCATCGCATCACCGCAGTTGCTGCAAATTTCGGGCATCGGTTCGCCAGAGCATCTGCAGAAAATCGGTGTATCTGTCGTGCATACACTGCCCGGGGTCGGTGAAAATCTGCGCGATCATTATGCGGCGCGCATCGTTTCACGCATCCACGGACTGCAAACGATAAACGAGCGCGTGCGCGGACTGAACCTGATCAAGGAAGTCGTCCGTTACGCCCTGACCCGGCGCGGTGCATTGGCGTTGACGCCAACGCTGGTCTACTGCTTTTGGAAATCCGATGAAAGCCTGGACCATGGTGACATTCAGGTCTCCTTCACACCGGCCAGTTATCCCGAAGGCATCTGGTCGGGATTGGACAATTTTCCCGGCGCCACCATGGCCTGCTGGCAACAGCGCCCCAAGAGCAAGGGCTACGTGCGAGCGCGCTCAGCCGATCCTTTTGAGCACCCGGAGTTCCAGCCCAACTATCTGGCCCACCCCGAAGACCAGCGCTTAATTGTCGCCGCCATGCGTTTGGGCCGCAGACTGATCAATAGCGGCCCCTTTGCCCCATACCTAGAAAAAGAAATCTGGCCCGGCGAGGCGACGCAAAGCGACGAAGCGCTTTTGGAACATGCGCGCCAGACCGCAAACACTACCTATCATCCAATGGGCACCTGCCGCATGGGCCCGGTTGACC
>DAOVVL010000075.1 GCA_030637205.1 Thalassospiraceae bacterium
CCCCGCGATGGTCCGTGCGCTAAGCCACCCCGAAGCCATGACCATTCCGGCCAACGATGTGGACGATGCGGTCAGCCGCGGTGATGTCACCGGGCCGGTGTTTTCCCTAAACCGATCTGATGGCACGCTGCACATGCGCTACACGGCCCGAAAAAGAAACGTGGTGTGGCGCGATGATCCAGACACATCGAAGGCCGTGCAGTTTCTCGAAGATCTGTTGGCAACCGATAGCCCGTACCTGTTACGCCACCGCTTGAGTGCTGGCGAAGGGCTGATCTGCAACAACGTCCTGCATACCCGGACCGCGTTTGAAGATGGTGACGAAGATCAAGGCAAACGCATGATTTTGCGGGCACGCTATCTGGACCGTATCGCCACCCCCTAGAGCCGACCTATATATGACGTATATATAGAGACGTTGAAGGAGGAGAATTCCCCTTGAGCACCGGCCACCAGTCCATCACCGATATCGAAATCCTTCAGGCACCCTGGAACAAGCAGGTAACGGTTCAAGAAGCCGTCTATGAAGGCGGCTACAAGATGATCCGCCTGCGCATCAAGGAAGGTAAATCGCGCTTTACCGACCTTGAACTTGATAGCGTCACGGCCAAGTCCCTGTCTGACTTGTTGGCTAGCTGGGTTGCACAAAATCCGCCTTCAGATACAAGTGATGAATAATAAGAACTGTTAAGGAACTTAATTGATGCGCAACACTTCCAACTATCGCCGTCCCCCCAACACCCGGCGTTTGCGCGTGATGGCCGGCTGGCTGTTTAGTGTGGCAGCCTTGGTGTTTGTCATGGTGGTCATCGGCGGGCTTACCCGGTTGACCCATTCGGGGCTTTCGATGGTGGAATGGAAGCTTTTTACCGGTTGGATACCGCCGTTCAGCCAGGATGACTGGATCGCGCTTTTTTCCAAATACCAACTCTATCCTGAATTTCACAAACAAAATCCGACCATGGATGTTGAAGGTTTCAAATCCATCTTCTGGCTGGAATTCATTCACCGCGTATGGGGCCGCTTGCTCGGCTTTGCGTTTTTCCTGCCCTTTGCGTGGTTTTTAATTCGTGGATGGGTGCGGCCGAATGAAACCTTGTTCTGGAAGTATGTCGGGCTGTTGGTGTTGGGCGGTTCGCAGGGGTTGATGGGTTGGTACATGGTGATGAGCGGCATGGTCGATAACCCTGACGTCAGCCAGTACCGCCTGACCGCGCACTTCTCGTTGGCACTGTTGATTATTGCGGCGCTTTTATGGGTTGGGCTATCGCTGTTGCGTCCCGATCCGCACGACACCATACACCAGGATGCGGGCGGGCTTGGTCAAGGCGCGTTTTGGTTGTTTGTTCTGATTTCGATCACGGCGGTTTCCGGTGGCTTCGTTGCCGGAACGGATGCGGGCTTTGCCTACAATACTTTTCCCCTGATGGATGAAAGCCTGATCCCCGATGGTCTTTATGACACTCAACCGATGTGGCTGGCGGCATTTGAAGACATCACCACGGTGCAATTCAACCACCGCACCCTGGCCGAAGGCGTTTTGCTGTTGGTCGGTATCTTCTGGGTTTTAGCGCGGGGGCGTCATTTGGCGCCAGAAACTGAAACCGCCATCAATGCACTGGGCCTGGTTGTATTGGCACAAGTGGCGTTGGGAATTATCACATTATTGCTGGTCGTGCCGGTTTGGGCAGCCAGCCTGCATCAGGCGGGCGCGGTGGTGCTGTTTTGTGCGTCACTTTGGACGGTGTTTCAGTTGCGGGGTCCCCAAAGTGGCTGATATTGGCAGCTTTTATGCTTGTCTGGCTTGTTTAAGAGCGAATAAATCCACTACAATGCTGGCTCAAATGGATGCCGCCCGCGATGGCCGCGCATCGGAGTGAATGCGACCGCCACGGGGCACATGAAAAGCCTTCCCGCAAGTGACGTATGGCATTACAACTAACTAAAGGGGGAGGCAGGCATTTTGCCTGACCGGTCGTATATAAAGGTTCAGGGAACGAGGGATCCGTTAAATGAGCGATCATAAAAAGTATCGTCTGGTAACACGAAGCGATTTTGATGGTTTGGTTTGCGCCATGCTGTTAAAGGAAATGGACTTGATCGAAGATATCAAGTTTGTGCATCCGAAAGACATGCAAGATGGCACCATCTTGATTTCCGAAGATGACATCACAACCAACCTTCCATACGTTCCCGGCGTTCATATTGCGTTTGATCACCACGCCAGTGAGTTGATCCGCCTTGACGATATTCCGCCCAACCATGTAATCGATCCCGACGCCCCTTCGGCGGCGCGCGTGGTGTATGATTATTATGGCGGTAAAATTGAATTTAAAAACGTTTCCAAAGAAATGATGGAAGCGGTGGACAAGGCCGATAGCGCCCAGTTCAGCGAAGCCGAAGTCCTGAACCCCGATAGTTGGGTGCTGTTGAACTTTATTATGGATTCTCGCACCGGCCTTGGCCGTTTCAAGGATTTCCGCATTTCCAATTACCAGTTGATGATGGAATTGATCGACTACTGTCGCGATCACACCATTGAAGATATTCTCGAACTACCCGACGTTAAAGAACGCGTTGAACTGTACAAAGATCACGAGTCCCGGGCGAAAGAGCAAATCGAACGCTGTACATCCGTGACCAAGAACCTTGCCATTCTCGATCTTCGCAAGGAAGACACGATCTTTGCCGCCAACCGTTTCATGATTTACGCCTTGTTTCCCGACACCAACATTTCAATTCACGTGATGTGGGGATTGAACCAGTTAAATACTGTGTTTGCGACGGGTGGTTCCATCCTTAATCGCACTTCCAAAACCAACATCGGTGAATTGATGCTGGAATATGGTGGTGGCGGGCATCGCAACGCCGGCACTTGCCAGGTGGAAAACGATGATTCCGAACGTATTCTGGATGAACTCACCGAAGCTATTACGGCAAATGGATAAAAGATGAAGCGTTTCCCCCAGCTCACGGCCTTTGCCTTGGGGGGGGTGTTGGCGCTGACAATCCTGCAATCGCTCGGCGGGTGTAGCGATAGCGCCACGCTATCGCGCCTTGTGAACCATCCCTCCACCGTCCTGATATCCCTTGATAAGAACGGTGCGCGTGAGATGGCCCGTTTTTTCAGCGTCTATGATAACTATACCAATGACCGTGCAAACGAACGCAGCCGCGATCATTTTCGCGATGCCTATCGCCATGTGCGCGCCAACTATGTGCGCCCCGTTTCGGACGTTGATCTAATCGATGCCGCCATCAAAGGGGTCGAAGAGATGGAACCCAAACCGCGTGGCGAAGCGCCTGCGCAGTTGGTTGAGGTCGCGCTGGATTCCATGCTCGCATCCCTTGATCCGCATTCACAATACCTAAGCCCTGATGAATTGAAGGAACGCCGCGTTTTCGCCAGTGGTGAATTTGGCGGACTGGGCATTCAGGTCACCATGGAAGATGGTTTGGTTAAGGTCATCGCACCCATCGAAGACACGCCCGCGGATCGCGCTGGCGTTCAGGCGGGTGATTTAATTTCGCATCTGGACGGAAAAAAGATTGAGGGCATGGACTTATCCGATGCCGTCAAGCTCATGCGCGGGCGGGTCGGAACCCGGTTGACCATCACGGTCATTCGCGAAAGTGTTGAACCGTTTGATATCACCATAACGCGTGCCATCATTCAGGTTGCATCGGTGCGCTGGCGTCTTGAAAAAGATATTGGCTACATCCGCATCACCAGCTTTACCGAACAAACTGAACCGGGCTTGCTTCGTGCCTTTGGCGAATTACACGAAGAAGCAGGGGCAAAGCTGAAAGGCTACGTTCTGGATCTTCGCAACAATCCGGGCGGACTTTTGGATCAGGCGGTGATCGTTTCGGATTTGTTTCTTGATGCCGGTGAAATTGTTTCCATTCGACCGCGCAACGCCGATTATTCCCGTGCTTACGATGCCGAACGCGGCGATGTTGCGCGCGGACTGCCGGTGGTGGTGTTGATCAACGAAGGCTCGGCGTCTGCTTCAGAAATTGTTGCCGGCGCCCTGAAAGATAATTCACGCGCCAAGATCATGGGGCGGCGATCATTTGGCAAGGGCTCGGTGCAGACCATTCAGCAATTGCCGGTCGAAGGGGCGCTGCAATTAACCACGGCGCTGTATCATTTTCCCTCGGGTCGTTCCATCCAGGCGCGCGGCGTGGTGCCCGATATTCAGCTCAACCTGCCCGAAATCCCTACCGACGCCGCACCCAAGGAAAAAGGGGCGGATGAGGTGAAGGCTGCGGTTGAAGCAGAAAAAGGCGAAGATGGCGCAGATGACGGCGAAATCACCTTTTCGCGGGAAGCCGACCTGCCCGGGGCATTTCAGGCAGAGGGGAAGGGCGAGGGCAACAGCGAGGCCCAGCTGGATCTGGAAACCTGCCCCGAAGCGGGAATCGAGGGCAAAGACCGGGAGCTGGGGTGCGCGATTGCGTATCTGTACGCTGGATCGACGGGAAATTTCCTCACCGCGGTGGGCACAGCGGTCGAATCAGCCGGTCCGGCCATGTAATCCCATAGTTTTTCTAATATATTGAAATTATTAGAAAATTCAGATTTCCCCCGTGCTTTAGCGGCAATCGGGCTTAATCTGAAATGACTAGATATTAGTCTAAATTTTCCGGCAAATTGTATTGAAATTGTTGACAAAAATCGCGTTTGGACCCTATTATAGGGTCAATCAAAAAAACAAAGACGACATGTGTGCTCTTATGACGGCCCAGGCTGAAAGCTTTTGGGGGGAATCCGTTCGGAGCACTTTTTTGTGCTGCGTATGTAACAGTAAATAGCGTCGAACGAATTTCGATGCAGTCCGATCAGAAAGGCAAGACGTAATGGCCACCTTGGATACTTCAGGAACCGGCAGCACGCCCATAAGCGCAGATGCGTTCACGGTTGATGTCGCTTCCGGCGATCCTGTTACCATCCCCGAAGGTTTGAACCCGGCAACGGCTGATTTCTCGCATGAAGGCCCTGACCTGGTTTTGACATGGCCCGGCGGTGAGCAGGTTGTGGTGACCGATTATTTCACCGCAGACAGCCAGCCTACGTTGACGTCTGAAGGTGGCGCGCGCGTTGATGGCGACCTGGCATCAAGATTAGCCGGTCCCCAAACGCCCGGGCAGGTTGCTCAGGCGGGTGATGCCATTGCCGAACAACCCATCGGTCAGGTGGACCAGTTGACCGGAACCGTGACAGCGGTTCGTGTTGACGGTACCCGCGTTGAACTGAAAGCCGGCGATCCCGTATTCCAGGGCGATATTCTTGAAACCGATGACGATGGCGCAATCGGTGTTGTGCTTGCCGATGAAACCACGTTTTCCATGGCCGAAAACGGCCGTATGGTTCTCGATGAAATGGTTTACGATCCGGGCACCCAGGAAGGCAGCGTTTCGCTTTCCGTGATGCAAGGCGTGTTCACGTTCGTGTCTGGCCAAGTCGCCAAGACCGACCCCGACGCCATGACGCTCAATACCCCGGTGGCCACCATTGGTATTCGCGGTACCCAGATCGGCCTCGACATTGCCGATGGTGAAACCCTGCAAATTGCACTGATGGAAGAAGCCGATGGTTTCGTCGGCGAAGTCGTGATCGCCAACGACGCAGGCGTGATGGTGCTCAACAGTGCCAATGAATTCACATCTATCGAAAGCTTCTCGCTTCCGCCCGCAGAGGTGACCACTATCAACATTTCCCAGATGATCAGCGCCTTTGGTAACGCGCTGGCTTCCATGCCGACGCCCGCCAACGGCAACGCCAATAACTTCGGCATTGAAGAAGCTTCTGACATTGAGCAGGTTCTCGAAGAAGCCGTCGCCGTCGAGGAAGCAGAAGCGGAAGCCGCCGCCGAGGAAGAAGCCGCTGAGGAAGAGGCTGTCGAGGAAGAGGCTGCCGAGGAAGAAGCAGCTGCCGAAGAAGAAGCGGCTGCCGAGGAAGAACCCGCCGCCGAAGAAGAAGGCGCCGCCGAGGAAGAAGAAGCCGAGGAACTGGCCGACTTTGATACCGCTGCCGGCGAAGAAGACGAGCTGCCGCCCGAGGAACTCATTACCGTGACGGTGGACGAGGAGGCAGAGGGCGTGCTTGATGGCTTTGTAATCGAACCCGAGATAATCGAGGTTGTAGAACCAGTCGAACCGATATATACACCGCCGCCGCCGCCGCCGCCGCCCACCCTGCTCACCGTGGATTTCACCGCCGGATCGACCGTTGAAGACGGCACCGTGAATCTGAAGATTACCACCAAAATTACCCAGGGCATGGGCACGGTTAAAACCGTGACCGTTTCCGGTGTTGAAGGCGCAACCCTGAGCAAAGGCACCGACAATGGCAATGGTACCTGGACGTTGAGCGAGGGCCAGCTTTCTGGCCTGCAACTGATCCCCGAAGCCGACTGGAGCGGTACCCTCAATCTTAAGGTCAGTGTGGTCACCAACGACTACGTCAGTGAGACCGACACGGCTAAGGTAAACGTAACACCGGTTGGCGATGCGCCGACCATTGACATCTCTGATTCGACCTTGAGCGCGTTCGAAGATGGCGAGGCGACCGGTCTCGACATCACGGTCAGCGACCCCAACGCCTTTGAGGGGGTGGAATCGGTGACCATTTCAGGCGTTGTAGGCGCAACCCTGAGCAACGGCACCGACAGCTTTACGCCCGATGAGTTTGACTCGGTTACCCTGAGCCCCGATCAGTTGGCAGGCCTGCAACTGGTCCCTGATGACGACTGGAGCGGCATCGTCGATCTTGGCATCAGCGCGGTTACCGATCAGGACGGCAGTGCATCCGATAACATGACGGTTGACGTGGCCGGTGTGGCAGACGTGCCGAACGTCAGCATTGCAATTGGCGACCCAGTCATTAACGAACCCGTCGTCGGCAGCCCCGGTTGGGGCTACGGCGATGACGGCAAAATTCACTACGGGCCTCCAGGTCTGGGCTATGAAGGTGGCGACACCGGCACCGGCGGAAGTACTTCCGGCGGCCAGATTTATTCCATCGATCTGCAAGCAGCCCTGACCGATATCGACGGTTCTGAAACGCTCAGCGTGACCGTCAGTGGCGTGCCCCCGGAAGGGAGCCTTTCGGTTGGTACCGATAACGGTGACGGCACGTGGACATTTAACGAAGCCGACCTGGCGACCATCGCCAGCGATGGCCTCAGCCTTTATGTCGCCAACACCACAACGGTTGACTTCACCCTGAACGCGACGGCAACCGCGACAGAAACAAACGGCGATTATGCCACTTCCAGTGACAGTGCTACCGTTGGCGTGCAAGCGGTCGCCATCGAACCGACCCTTGATGTGGGCATCGGCAGCGTAACCGGCGCCGAAGACGGCGAGATCGCGCTCAATATCAATGCGCAAGTAGTGGATCCCACCGATACGCTCAGCGTCACCATTTCCAATGTTCCGGATGGCTCGGTCTTGTCTGCCGGTACGGATAATGAAGATGGCAGCTGGACACTTAGCGCAGGCGATCTTGACGGCCTGACCCTGACCCCGCCGGCGGATTACAACGGTGACTTCGATATTTCGGTTACCGCCACCGCGACCGATGGTTCTGCCACGGCAACGACGCTGCCTTCGGGTATTGCGGTCAACGTAACACCTGTCACCGATTATCCGCTGGTTTCCATCTCGTCCGAAGGCGGGGTGGAAGATGGAAGCGCGATTGCGATCACAGCTTCGGCTGAAGTTCCGGACTCGACCGAAACGGTTGCCACCATCACCATCGGTGGTGTGCCTTCCGGGGCAACGCTTTCTGCCGGTACGGATGCTGGCAACGGCAACTGGACTTTGGATGTTTCTGACCTTGACGGCCTGACCCTGACACCCGCTGCCGACTGGAACGGTGAAGTGAACCTGACCATTGACGCCACGTCTACTGATGGCGGCGCAGCCAGTGC
>DAOVVL010000131.1 GCA_030637205.1 Thalassospiraceae bacterium
GGTCGTTGCGATAGCCTGACTTCGGATCAATCGCAGCTCTATGCGCTTCGTTCCAAAATGGCAGATCCCAGCAGCGCCGTGGTGCTTCCGGAAGTCATTTCTCGTGAGCCGCTTGGTCCTGTTGTCCGCAAGGGTGACGAGCAGTGGTTCGCCATTGTGAAATGGACCCTGTTCGCACAAATCAACGCTGAAGAAATGGGCGTTACATCTGCAAATGCAGAAGCATCTAAAACATCTTCTAACCCAGCCGTAAGACGCCTGGTTGGCGCTGAAGGCGATATGGGTGCCAAACTTGGCCTTGGTGAAGACTGGGCCTTTAACGCTATTTCTCAGGTAGGCAACTACGCAGAAATGTTTGAGCGTAACGTGGGTCTGAACACCCCGCTCAAGATTGCACGTGGCCTGAATGCCAACTGGCGTAACGGTGGCATCATCTACGCACCGCCTCTCCGCTAAGACTTAAAATTACCGACCTTCCCGGCTGCCGTATTTTCGGTGGCCGGGTGGGGCGGTTTTTTTTATTTCGTACTTTGTTTTCTTGAGGGGAAAAGGAAAGCACGATGGCGGAACCAGGGAACACTTCAGCGACGCCTTCCAAACCTGCACCGTGGAACGATCCGGCGGTACGATCTGTAGTGTTCCAGGTTGTTGCCGTAGCTGCGGTTGCTTATTTCTTTTATGTAATTTTCGATAACACCTTTACGAATATGGAAAAGCGCGGGATTACCACCGGCTTTGCCTTTCTCGATAACCCATCAGGTTTTGGTATTTTGATGAGCCTCGTCGAATATGATGAGTCCCATACCTACGGCCGCACTTTCCTGGTCGGCTTGTTAAACACCGTATTGGTTTCTTTTTTAGGTATCATCGTTGCGACTGCGCTGGGGTTTACCATCGGCGTTGCCAGGCTTTCATCAAACTGGATCATTTCCAAGCTGGCAGCCGTTTATATCGAAGTGCTTCGCAATATCCCGCTGCTGCTGCAAATCTTCTTCTGGTATTTCGCCGTTCTTCAGGTGCTTCCCGGACCGCGCAACAGTTTTTCGTGGAACGAAGCAGTCTTTTTGAGCAATCGCGGCCTGTTTACGCCCGCGCCGGTATTTGAAAGTGGTTCCAGCCTGATATTCGGCGCACTTGTGGTGGCCGTCGTTACCGTTATTGCTGTCGCCAACTGGGCGCGCAAACGCCAGGAAACCACCGGCCAGCAGTTTCATACTGTTTATGTATCCATCGGTATTCTGTTAGGTCTGCCGTTCCTGGCTTTTCTTGTTTCCGGGATGCCGGTCAGCATTGATTACCCGGCCTTGAAAGGTTTCAACTTTCGTGGCGGTATTCGGATCATTCCTGAATTAATGGCCTTGTTGTGGGCGCTTTCTTTTTATACCGCGGCCTTTATCGCCGAAATCGTTCGCGCCGGTATCCTGGCTGTTGAACATGGCCAGTCAGAAGCCGCACACGCGCTGGGCTTAAGGCCTGCGCCGACCTTGAAACTGGTTGTGATCCCGCAGGCACTTCGCGTCATCATTCCGCCGCTGACCAGCCAGTACCTGAATTTGGCCAAGAACTCGTCACTGGCAACGGCCATTGGCTACCCTGATCTGGTGGCTGTGTTTATGGGCACCACCTTGAACCAGACCGGACAGGCGGTGGAAATTGTTGCCATGACCATGGCGGTATACCTGACCATATCTTTAAGCATTTCGACGTTGATGAATTGGTACAACAAGCGCAAAGCATTGGTGGAGAGATAAGCCATGACCAATTTCAGGGAAATTGCGGATATGCCACCCCCAGCCAACACGGTTGGGGTTGTGGGCTGGGTGCGAAAGAACCTGATATCCACGCCGATGAACGCGCTGTTTACCTTCATTGGCCTTTACTTGGTTTATCTATTGTTGCCGCCGCTGCTGGACTGGACCGTGTTCAGCGCGAATTTCGCAGGCGAAGACCAAACGGCGTGTACCGGAACCGGTGCGTGCTGGGTGTTTATCAAGGCAAGGATAACCCTGTTCATGTATGGGTTTTATCCGTCCGAAGAATACTGGCGCATGAATTTGGTGTTTGCGTTGCTGGCGGCGACCTTCCTTCCGCAGTTCTTTGATGCGTTCCCGTATAAAAAGGTCTTCGGCATTTTTTCCGTGACCGGCTTCCCGATCATTGCCTACATATTGATTTCAGGCGGAATGTTGGGACTTGAGCACGTTGAAACCGACCGATGGGGCGGCCTTTCGCTGACCTTGATCCTGTCTTTTGTCGGCATTGTTGCGGCCCTGCCGATCGGTGTTGTGCTGGCGCTGGGCCGCAGGTCTTCCATGCCGGTCATTCGCACCATGTGTATTGTGTTTATCGAGCTGTGGCGCGGCGTGCCGTTGATCTCGGTTCTGTTTATGGCATCGGTGATGTTGCCGTTGTTCCTGCCCGAAGGCGTGACGTTTAACAAATTGGCGCGCGCCATGATCGGGATTGTGATGTTCCAGTCGGCCTACATGGCGGAAGTTATCCGCGGCGGCTTGCAGGCAATCCCCAAAGGTCAGTACGAAGCCGCCAGTGCGCTGGGTTTGAGCTACTGGAAATCCATGAGCTTTATCGTTCTGCCCCAGGCCATGAAACTGGTGATCCCCGGTATTGTGAACACGTTTATCGCCCTGTTCAAAGACACCACGCTGGTGTTGATTATCGGCTTGTTCGATATTCTGGGCTCGGTCCAGTCGGCCATCGTCGATCCCGTATGGCGCGGAGTTTCAACTGAAGGCTACGTATTCGCCGCCATGTGCTTCTGGGTTTTCTGCTTTTCCATGTCGCGTTATTCGATGGCGTTGGAGCGCAAGCTTCATACCGGCCACAAGCGATAGAATTTAATTCGGTCACCAATTTCAGACCAATTTAAGGCCAATTTTAAGGAATATCCAATGTCCGAAACGCAAGCAAATGTACAATCCGCACCTGATGTCAGCACGTTAGCTGTTGAAATCAAGGATATGCACAAATGGTACGGTGAGTTCCATGTGCTTAAAGACATCAACCTTGAGGTCAAGCAGGGTGAGCGCATCGTGATCTGCGGACCATCGGGTTCCGGTAAATCAACCTTGATCCGCTGCATCAACCGGCTGGAAGAACACCAGCAAGGGCAAATCATGGTGCAAGGCATCGAGTTGACGGATGATCTGAAAAAGATTGATGAAATTCGCCGTGAAGTCGGCATGTGCTTTCAGCACTTCAACCTTTTCCCGCATCTGACGGTTTTGGAAAACTGCACGCTGGCGCTGATCTGGGTTCGCAAGATGCCCAAGGTCCAGGCGGAAGAAATTGCGATGAACTATCTGGAACGTGTGAAAATCCCCGATCAGGCTAAAAAGTTTCCGGGCCAGCTTTCCGGTGGCCAGCAGCAGCGCGTTGCCATTGCCAGATCCCTTTGCATGAGCCCGAAAATCATGCTGTTTGATGAGCCGACGTCTGCACTGGATCCGGAAATGATCAAGGAAGTGCTGGACGTGATGGTTGAACTGGCCCACGAAGGCATGACCATGTTGTGCGTGACCCACGAAATGGGCTTTGCCAAGATGGTTGCCGATCGCGTGATCTTTATGGATGTGCGGCAGATCGTCGAAGAAAACGAACCCAACGAATTCTTCAACAACCCGCAACATGACCGCACCAAACTGTTCTTGAGCCAGATTCTCGATCATTAAACGAACTGAAGTTAAGGAAAAAGCAATGCCTGAAGCACATAAAAGCCTAAGGGAACGCGCCGACGAAGTAACCCAGAAGGTTCAGGAAATTCTGGGCGTGTCTGCGGACAGCCACCCCAAGGAAGTCGCCGATGCGGTCGAAAAGGCCATCATCGCGGCGCTTCTGGAAGAACGCGAACGCTGCGCAACCGTTGCCTATGAGCAATGCTGCGAAGAAGACATGGACAAGGCCCACAAGGTTGCCGATGAAGTGCGCCGTTTGCGCACCGCACTGGTGGCCAACCTGACTTCCATGCGTTGATCTGTGGGCGCTAACTGCTTTTCATCAAATCGCTGGGATCATCAAACGTGACGGTCTGTTGATCGAAGGGAACAAACCCTGCGCGCTGATAAAGTGCGATGGCGCTGGGGTGATCTTCGGTGCAGCTATGCAGCCACACCCGGTTAAGATCATCGTGGCTCCAGGCCTGATGCACGGCCCAGTCGAGTAAATAGCGCCCCAGACCCAGACCGATGAATTCTTCCATCAGGCCGAAATAGGCGACTTCAATTTCACCTTCTATGCGGCAATCCAGTTCAACGTAGCCTGCCGGCACGCCGCCCATATACAAAACATAGATTTCGATGCGGGCGTCTTCGATAATGGTTTTTAGGGCATCATCGTCAAGCTCGCGGCGTTCCCACCACAGCCACGCCTGACCGATGGTGTTATACAGAAAGCGGTAAAACGAAACCGTTGGTTTTTCAGCACGCATGATCGCGTGTTGGTGCGCGGGCGGTGGCGGTGGCGGCTGGTTGGGCGGGGCCGTCATTTCCAGATACGTAATGGTGGAATTCATTTGTGACATGGCTTCAATTCGCCCCGGAATTTTCGCTCAAGGCCCGATCGGCACGTCCGCATCGTTGCCCCATTCGGCCCACGATCCATCGTAAACACTGGTATCGCTTTGGCCCAGCAGGTGCAGCGCAAATGTCACCACACACGCGGTCACGCCGGAACCACAGCTCGATATGACCGGGCGGCTCAGATCGACGCCGGCTTCATCAAAGGCCGCGGCGATTTCTGAAACGGATCGCATGGTGAAGTCATTACTTGGGTCCATCAGTTTAACGAACGGCAAGTTGATGGAACCCGGAATGTGGCCACGGCGTTCCGTGGGGCGCGGTTCGTGATCAACGCCGCCAAAGCGGCCTTCGCTTCTGGCGTCGATAACCTGGTATTCAGCGGCTTCGATGTTGGCCAGTATCTGGGCGCGCGATTTCACCAATTCGGGGCGCGGCTTGGGCTCGAAATGTGCCGGTGGCAAAATGGGCTCAATACTTTCCAGCGGGCGTTTTTCCTTGCCCCACCTGAGCAACCCGCCATCCAGTACCGCGACACTTTCATGGCCAAAGCAACGAAACATCCACCACACCCGCATGGCCGCCATGTATCCGCCGTTGCCGTCATAAACGATTACGCGGGTATCGGGTCCGATGCCCATGGCTTCGACCGTTTCCTTGAATTTTTGTGCGTCCGGCAACATGTGCGGCAGGATCACCGAAGTGTCGGCAATTTCGTCGATGGGAAAATACGACGCACCCGGAATATGGCGATAGGTATATTCCTCGTACGCATCGCGGTCCGCATGGGGCAGGTGAAACGTGGCATCGATTACGCGCACGTCGTGATCTTCTAAATGCTCAGCCAGCCATTCGGTGGTGACGAGGGCTTCGGGGTTGGTGAAGGCCATGTGTTTTGCGTTCCGTTATCTTGATTGCAACTTTGCACTTAAAGAATAACGGGTTTTGCAGGCGAAACCAAATACGAACTGTTACAGCCAGTCGGGATAAGGCAGGCCTTTTTCTTTAAGGAACGCCGGGTTGAACAGCTTTGACTGATACCGGGTGCCGAAATCGCCCAACACCGTCACGATGGTATGGCCCGGCCCCATTTTTTCAGCCAAGCGGATGGCGCCCGCAACGTTGATGCCGCTGGAACCGCCCAGGCACAGGCCTTCTTTTTTAAGCAGATCAAACACAATCGGCAACGCTTCGGCATCGGGGATTTGAAACGCATCATCAACCACCACACCTTCGAGGTTGGCGGTTATGCGCCCTTGGCCAATGCCCTCGGTGATGGATGAGCCTTCGGATTTAAGCTCACCGTTGGTGTAATATTCATAAAGTGCCGCACCCATGGGGTCGGCCAGCGCAATCACGATGTCGCTGTTTTTTGCTTTCAGGCCCATGCTTACACCGCCCAGCGTGCCGCCGGTCCCGACCGCGCAGATAAAGGCGTCGACCGTGCCATCGGTCTGGTCCCAGATTTCCTGCGCGGTGGTTTCAAGATGAGCCTGGCGGTTGGCGACGTTGTCAAACTGGTTGGCCCAGATCGCACCGTTGGGCTCACTTTTGGCCAATTCCTCAGCTTTGCGCTCAGATACGTGGACATAGTTGTTGGGATCGCGATAGGGCACGGCGGGAACTTCGATCAGCTCAGCCCCGACCAGTCTAAGCGTGTCTTTCTTTTCATCGCTTTGCGTATCGGGGATCAC
>DAOVVL010000008.1 GCA_030637205.1 Thalassospiraceae bacterium
AGCAGTACCTTAGTATGACCGTAGAAGGCATCGAGGTTTTCTTCCGCCTGGGCAAGGAACACCGCCACAAGGATGGCGATAGCGTATCGCTGGAGATTAATCGCAACCGCCTGCATGTATTTGACAAGGAAACTGGACTTTCCTTGTTGTGGGACTGATGAGGTGCCCGCATGAAGCCCGCAAAGTTCACCTATCATACGCCGGACAGCCTGGAAGCTGCTTTTCAGTTGTTGGGTGAATATGGCGATGAGGCCAAGATTATCGCCGGTGGGCAAAGTCTTATCCCGGTGATGAACTTGCGACTTGCCCAACCCGAACACCTGATCGACATCAACGCCATCAATGGGCTTTCCCAAATCCGCGAGGAAGGCGACATTATTACCATCGGCGCATTGAGCCGCCACAGGGAAATTGAAACCAGCGCCTTGTTGAAAGAGCGCCTGCCCCTGCTGCCCGAAGCCGCCATGCGCATTGGCCATCTGGCGATTCGCAACCGTGGCACCATCGGCGGATCATTGAGCAACGCCGACCCGGCTGCGGAATGGTCGTTAATGGCCTTTTTAATGGATGCAGACATTGAAATAACCTCTGCGCGCGGAACGCGAATGGCCGACATCACCGATTTCATCCAGTCCGTTTACACATCTGATCTAAGCGCCGATGAAATTCTTACGGCGGTTAAATTTCCACCCATTGCGCCCGGCGAGGGTTGGGCGGTTTGTCGCATCAGCCGCCGCGCCGGTGATTTTGCCATCGTGTCGGTGGCAACCACGATTTGCCTTGATACATCGGGCGCCATTGAAAACCTGCGCCTTTGCATCGGCGGCATGGATGTCACCCCCGTTCGTATCAGCCATGTCGAACATGCGGCTGTCGGCCAAATGCCGAATGAAGCGTGGATAAAATCAGCAGCCGAAGTTGCTTCAGGCATTGGATCGCCGGAAAGCGACATGCACGCCAGCGCCGAATATCGGCGCGAAATGGCCGCTCATCTGACTGCAGAAGCGCTACGCGAGGCACTGAAACGTTGCGGCGGAGGTGCATGAATATCATGAAAAAGGTCGCCATAACGCTCAACATCAATAACCGTGACGTCGATATGTTGGTGGAGCCACGCAAGTTGCTATCTGATGCCATCCGCGAAGATGCGCGCCTGACCGGCACCCATGTTGGCTGCGAACATGGTGTGTGCGGGGCCTGTACGGTACTGGTTGACGGCAAACCCCAACGTTCGTGTTTAACCTTTGCGGTGCAGACCCAGGGCAAGGCCATCACCACCATCGAAGCGGTTAAAGGCAATAACGATGGTTATTCAGCCCTGCAACAAGCGCTGCACGAAGAACATGGCCTGCAGTGCGGCTTTTGCACGCCGGGCATCATCGTTACCTTTGAGGCCTACCTCAAGGAAAACACCAACCCAACGGAAGATGAAATCCGCGATGTGCTTTCCGGCAACCTGTGCCGCTGCACCGGATATCAAAACATTATTCGAGCCATCCAGAAAGCCGCTGCGGTAATGCGTGGCGAAACACCGGGGGCAGCGAAATAGCTATGGAACACACAAAAGGCAAAAATGATTTTACCGCCCTCGGCAAACGCATGCCACGCACCGAGGACCATCGCTTGCTCACCGGCCATGGGCGTTATATTGATGACATCGACGTGCCCGGCGCCCTGCATGCGTGCTTCATACGTAGCCCTTACGCGCACGCCAGTATTCTTTCTATCAACTCTACCGAAGCTGAGGACATGCCCGGCGTCATCGGCATCTTTACCGGCAAGGATCTGGCTGAGTGGACCACCAGCCTGCGCATGGCACCGTCTATCGAAGGTGTAAAGCCAGTGGAAATGACGACGTTACCCATCGACAAGGTCCGCTTTCACGGCGATCTTGTGGCCTGCATCGTGGCAACCGACCGCTACATCGCCGAAGATGCTCTTGAACTGGTGGAAGTCGATTACGAACCGCTGGACCCGGTCACCAATATGTTCAAGGCGCAAGACGCGGGATCGGCACTGGTCGATGAAACCCTTGATACCAATCTGGTCTCACACCAAACTTTCGCCACACCGGATGTCGAAAAAGTGATGGCCGGTACCGATCGGATGATCGAAACCAACTTTTCAGAACATCGCCAGACCCACCTGCCCATTGAGACCCGCGGCATCATCGCTGAGTGGGACGCGGGCCGCGAACACCTGCGCATCCATGTTGGCACTCAGGCAGCACACCCTTACCGTACGGCCATCGCCGGGCGGATGAAACTCAGCGAAAGCCAGGTCACGGTCATCAGTCCCGATGTCGGTGGCGGCTTCGGTCAGAAAATTGCCCTTTATCGCGAAGAGCTTACGGTCGCCGCCCTGGCCCGTCACCTGAAGTGCGCGGTGCGCTGGCGCGAAGATCGCTTCGAGAACCTGCTCGCGGCGTCACACGCGCGCGAAGACTGGGTACGCACCCGTGCCGCGGTAGATGAAAATGGAAAGCTCAAAGCATTGTCACTGGAAATCGTCGAAGATTTCGGCGGCTATTGTTTCTATCCTGCCAACTATCTGGCGCGGGTCATTGCCATGATCTTGAGCGGCCCATACAAACTGGATCACTACGCATTCGATGTGAAGGTGGTATTGACCAACAAATGTGGCAACGGCCCGATGCGTGCGCCGATGGCGATTACCAGCTGGATCATGGAAGGCACTATGGACGCTATCGCGCGTGATCTGAACCTGGACCCTGTTGATGTGCGGCGTATCAATATGATCCGTGAAGACGAATTCCCATACCAGATGGCCAGCGGCGAAACCCTGGAAGACATCAACCCGTTTGAGACCATGGAAAAGGGCCTGTCCATAATTGGTTACGAAGAACTGCGCAGCGCACAGGCAGCCGATCGCGAACGGGGCATTTACCGCGGTATCGGCATTTGCAACGTGGTTGAATCCACCACTTACGGTTCGAAGTTCTATAAATCTGCTGGCATCCCCGGATCCGGGCACGAGTCCGCGTGGGTCAAAATCGAACCCTCAGGTGCGGTGCGTGGTGCTGTCGGCATTTCAGCCACCGGCCAGGGTTACGAAACGGCGTTCGCGCAGGCGATAGCCGAAGGCCTCGGCGTCGACCCGCTGGAAGTAAAGATTGAAATCGGCAACACCGATATTGCGCCGTACGGCATGGGTTCGCGCGGTGCGCGCGGCGGCACGGCGGGTGGCGGCACAGCCTATCTGGCCGGACTGGAAGCGCAAAAAAAGGTGCTCGCCATCGCCGCCAAGATGTTGGCCCTGAACACCGCCGACCAGCTTTGTATGAAGGAGGGCAAGGTTTGGCGTTGCATCAAGGACGACTGGACGGAAACTGAACTGACCCTCGCCGATATTGCACGCACCGCATACCTTGATCCGACCAAGCTGCCTGACGGCATGGAACCGGGATTGGAAGTACACAAGGCCTATGATCCACCGCCGATGACCTATTCAAACTCAAGTCATTTTTGTCAGGTGAGCGTGAACATCAATACCGGTGAAGTTACGTTCGATCGTTACCTGATCGTCGAAAACTGCGGCACCGTGATCAACCCGTTGATCGTTGAGGGCCAGCAGCATGGCGCCACCATCATGGGTATCTCAGGCACATTGTTCGAACACGTCGTCTATGACGAGAATGGACAGAACCTGACCGGGTCGCTAGCTGATTACCTGATTCCAACAGCAGCAGACGTTCCGGAACTGGAAATCGTGCATATGCACACCCCCAACAAGCGAACCCCTGCCGGCATCAAGGGCATGGCCGAAGGCGGCGTCATGGGCGCCATTGGCGCCGTCAGCAACGCGGTTAGCGATGCGCTGGCGCCGTTCGGCATAACCATCGACAAACACCCCATCACGCCGGACGCCCTTCGCGCCCTGCTTCGCAATAAATCCTGATAACAATTTCACCAGAGGAGTACGGCAAATGACCGTCAATCCGGACACCAACGAAATCGGCTTTATCGGCCTGGGCATTATGGGCCAGAGCATGGCCGGACACCTGCAAAAGGCCGGCTATAAACTGCACGTTTATAACCGCACCCAATCGAAAACCGACGAACTTGTCGCCGCCGGTGCCCAATGGCACGACAGCCCCGGCGAAGTTGCCGCCAATTCGGATGTGGTCATCACCATGGTCGGCTACCCGTCGGATGTAGAAGAAGTGTTTCTGGGCAGCGGTGCTATTTTGGACAACGCCAAGGAAGGCGCGATCCTGATCGACATGACCACATCGGAACCGTCACTTGCCATCAAGATCGCCGAGGCGGCCAAGGCCAAGGGGCTGCGTTCATTGGACGCACCGGTTTCGGGTGGTGATATGGGCGCCAAAAAAGGCACCCTTTCAATCATGGTCGGCGGGGAACAAGCTGATTTTGATGCGGTCAAGCCGCTGTTTGAAATCATGGGCGAAAACATTCGTTTGCAAGGTGGCCCCGGTGCCGGACAGCACACCAAGATGTGCAACCAGATTGTCGTGGCCGGAAACATGCTGGCGACGGCAGAGGGTCTGACCTATGCTCGCAAGTCAGGCCTTGACCCGGCAAACGTTCTGAAATCCATTGGTACCGGCGCGGCATCGAGCTTCCTGTTGAACGGTCTGGGGCCCAAAATGATTGAGGGTGACTTCGCGCCCGGTTTTTTCGTGCACCACTTTATCAAGGATATGACCATCGCCCTTAAAGAAGCCGATGCCATGGGCGCCGACCTGCCGGGTCTGAGGACCGCCAAGGGCTTATACGAAAAAGTGGCTGATGAGGGCGCACGCGAAGACGGCACCCAGGCGTTGATCAAGGCCTACAAGTAACGCCATGCCCAGTGGCGAAGACACCGCCCTCGACCCCCAGGTAAAAGCTGCTATCGCCGCCGCCAAAGCACGTGGCGACGTGCCGTGGGAAACCCTGTCGGTCGACGACGCTCGCACGGCATATATTGCAGCCAATCAAGCGACGGTGGGGGCCACCATCGCGGTTCAGGCAGTTCAAGACCTGCGGCTGGACCTTCCCGGACGAACCATTGCTGCTCGACTGTACCGTCCGGAAGCCGGCGCGAACCCCGCTTTGATTATATTTTTCCATGGCGGCGGGTTCGTGCTCGGTAATCTGGAAAGCCACGACAACCTGTGCCGACGCCTGTGCCGTGACACGGGCGCTTTGGTGCTGGCAATAGATTACCGTCTCGCCCCCGAGCACCCGTGCCCGGCCGCCGCTGATGATGCCTTCGACAGTGTTCGCTGGGCCAAAGACAATGGCGCAACCATCGGCTGGGGCGGTGACCATCTGGCGCTTTCGGGTGACAGCGCCGGCGCCAATCTGGCAGCGGTAACGGCAATCCGGATGCGCGATACGGGCGAAACGTCGGCTTCGGCACAGGTTTTGATCTATCCCGTTGCCGATACGTTCACCGATACGCCATCGTACCAGCGCTGCGCCGAGGGTTACCGCCTGACCCGCAGCCTAATGACCTGGTTTCTTGACCATTACCTTCCAGAGGGCATGGATCGCACGACGCCTATTGCGGCCCCCTTGCGAACACCGGACCTTTCCAACCTGCCCCCGGCGTTGGTGATAACCGCTGGGTTTGATCCGCTGGGTGACGAGGGTCACGCCTACGCCGAGCGCCTGAAAGCTGAAGGGTGCAAGGTCGAGCATATGCATTTTCCCGGTATGATCCACGGGTTTTGCAACATGTTTGGCATTCTGGATACAGGTGCGACGGCCATGGACCGGGTGGCCAGGTGGCTACGCACACACCTTGCCAAGGCGGGCGCATGGCAATGGGGCAAACCGTGACACCTGTTTATGGGCTGATCAAACCGGAAGCGCGACGAGATAAACAATGACCAGCATATGTCCGCTTATGGCTATTAGCGGACATTATGACCACTGAAGAATGAAGTCCGGTTTTGGATAACAAGCAGACATTTAGCCCCCCGGTGGCACCCCACCCCGGAATAGGGGTCCCATGGGCGTAAACAATCCATTTTGAGGACGTTTCAGTTCGCACTATCATTGATCCATGTGCGGACGCTTTAGCCTTTCGACAGAACCCCAGAAACTGGCAGAACATTTCGATCTGCCGACACTTCCCAATCTGCCCGCCCGTTATAAAATTGCCCCGACGCAAGATATTTGCGCCATTCGCAAGGATGATGGTGGGCAAAGGGAACTGATGATGCTGCGTTGGGGGCTGGTTCCGCACTGGTCCAAAGGGCCGGACAGCCGATACAGCATGATAAATGCGCGGGCCGAAACGATTGCCAAAAAACCATCCTTTTGCGAAGCGTTTCGAAAACGGCGCTGCCTCATTCCTGCTGATGGATTTTACGAATGGCGGCCAACCAACGATGACGAAAGGTGCATCGAGCCATTGGGTGAGGAATAGGCCCAGATATTGTTCAGCCATTTCCCGTCTTGAACAGACGATGATCAGTAATATCATTTAACGGTCTCAACGCGAGGACGCCCTTCGGGGCGCGGGCAGGGGATTGTTCCCGTAAAGCCTGGAACATCTCGGTTGGGACACCTTTTTTCCCAACCCACAACTTATTGCACACGCATTTTGCTGATTACCTTGTGGGTTGGATTGTGGGTATTTAGATATCCCGTTAAAAGCCCCGCAGATATCTTCAATATATGGCGGAGATAGTCACCGCAGAGGGATTCGAACCCTCGGTACGGGTTTACCCCGCACGGCGGATTAGCAATCTGCCGAGTTTCGTTTGTTTTCAAGGAACTGTCAGACTTATTACTGTCGAAACACTGTCGAAATACTGTCGAAATACTGTCGAAAGTCTGACAGTTTTTCAGGCTTTAAACGGCTTGCGCTTTGGGGCACTTAGCAGACCTTTTTTGGGCTAGGGCAGAGTCCGCTTCTGACCCAAAGCAGATATTTCTAAAAGACGGGGACTCTTTGTGGGGCCTGGCTTGTTAAATCATTCCACCAGCGCGTTTGGGCGCCAAAGTTTCTATGAGGAGGCCCCACATCAGACGGCGAAGCCTCCCAATGGCTTTACCGGCTTCGTGAAGCCGGTAAAGCCATTAACACTTATCAATATAAAGCTGATCGGAATGCTATTCCCATCTCAACTCCGGAGCATATAAGCGTTGCAAGAGGACGAGGGAATCGCGGCGCTAACGGGATGGCAGCGTACAAAAGGCGTCAGTAGAAAGATTACTAAATGCCGCCCATGCACAAATATTTAACCTCTAAATATTCATCCAAACCGTAGTGCGACCCTTCACGGCCCAAACCACTTTCCTTAATACCACCAAACGGGGCAACCTCGGTTGAGATAATGCCCTCATTGATCCCGACCATCCCCGCTTCAAGCGCTTCCGCCACCCGCCAAATTCGGCCGATGTCGCGGCTATAGAAATAGGACACCAGGCCGAATTCGGTGTCATTGGCTAGGGCGATGGCTTCATCATCGGTCTTGAACCGGAAGATCGGCGACAAGGGGCCAAAGGTTTCTTCGCTTGCGACCAACATATCCGTGGTCATATCGACCATAACGGTGGGTTCGAAGAACGTGCCACCCAAGGAGTGCTGTTTGCCGCCGAGCACGACCCGTCCGCCTTTGGAAATCGCATCTTCGATGTGGCGTTCAACTTTTTCAAAAGCCGCCTGGTTGATCAGCGGGCCTTGTTGTGTCTCGCCTTCCAACCCCGGTCCAACTCTCATCTCGGATACGGCCGCAACCAGCCGCTCAACGAACGCATCATAGATCCCGTCCTGTACCAAGATGCGATTTGCGCAAACACAAGTCTGGCCCGTGTTACGATACTTCGACGCCATCGCACCGGCGACGGCCGCATCCACATCCGCGTCATCAAACACGATAAAGGGCGCGTTGCCACCAAGCTCCATGCTGACCTTCTTGACCGTATCGGCGGACTGGCGTAGCAAGATTTTTCCGGTCGGGGTCGAGCCGGTGAAGGAGACCTTGCGAACCAGGGCATTGCCCGTCATTTCTCCGCCCACTTTGGGGGCATTTTGTTTCGAACAAGTCACGACACTCAAAAGCCCATCGGGCAAGCCGGCCCGTTGCGCCAAGACACATAGCGCCAAGGCCGACAACGGCGTATCTTCGGCAGGCTTCACAACCACCGGGCACCCGGCGGCAAGCGCCGGCGCCACCTTGCGGGTGATCATGGCGATGGGAAAATTCCACGGGGTGATGGCGGCCACGACGCCGACGGGTTGTTTGATCACAACGATCCGTTTATCGCCGGTGTGTGCGGGAATGACATCGCCGTAAGCGCGTTTTCCCTCTTCTGCAAACCATTCGACAAAGCTTGCGCCGTAGGCGACTTCGCCTTTTGATTCTGCCAAGGGCTTACCCTGCTCTGCCGTCATCAAGGTCGCCAGGTCGTCCTGCGCCGCCATCATCAGGTCAAACCAACGGCGCAAAACCTGTGCACGCTCTTTCGCACTTTTTGCGCGCCATGCCCCCCAAGCGGCGTGCGCCCCACCAATGGCTTGCTTGGTTTCGGCATCCCCCATATCAGGAACCGTTGCCACAACGTCGCCGTTTGCGGGGTTGGTGACTGCCATAGTCGCGCCGTCTAAAGCGTCAACCCAGCTGCCGTTGATGAACGCTTGGGTTTTAAGTAATTCTTGATCCTTGAGGAGCAATGACATGGTCGTAATTCCTTATTATGAAAAGCCGCTACGGATGGTTTTTAGCCTCGTAACAGTGTGGGGGGGGGCAAGCGTGAATCGCGTGCCACTTATTTACTGTTCGCAAGCGAGCCACGCTCAATCACATAACTCCGGTCAAGAAGCTCGGCGATGTGTGCGTCGTTGGACTCGGCAATGAGAATGGAAACTCCTTCTTTTTTTAGGTCGGCGAGGATTTCACACATCCGCTGCACCAGAACGGGGGCAATTCCTTCGGTCGGTTCGTCAAGAAGCAATAGATTCTGGCCCACCATCAACGCGCGTGCCAAGGCAACCAATTTTTGCTGTCCCCCGGACAACGAGGTCGCGGCACGCTGGCGAAATTCCATACATTCCGGGATGATTTTGTATATCCACTGCAGCCGATCCTCATACTCGGGGATATCTGTTGACCAAACGGGCAACAGGATATTCTGCTCAGCCGTCATCTCTGGTACAAGGCGTCGGTCCTCTGGCATATAGCCAATACCCATATGCGCGCGACGATGCCCCGGCAGCGTCTGCAAGCTGGCCTGATCGAATTGAATAGAGCCGCTTTTCGCCGCTAAAAGCCCCATAATAGAACGCATCAACGTGGTTTTCCCGGCACCATTACGCCCAATCAGGCCAACGATTTCTCCTGACTCAAGATTGAATTGGATTTGCCGCAGAATGGGTATGTTTGAAATGTCGACATCAAGACCTTCAACCGTCAGCATGATTTACGCCCCTTTCTTTGCATGGGGGTGGCTGGTGCCGATGACGTACTCTTGAACCTTGGGGTCAGCGAGGGCTTCGGTCGGCGATTCATCGCAAATGATTTCGCCCTGATAAAAGGCGATGACCCGGCTGACGTAGCGCTCAACAATTTCCATGTCATGTTCAATGAAAAGCACCGTAACGTTGTCCTCGCGTAACGGGGTCATCACAATATCCATAAGATCAAATTTTTCTTCGACGCTGATGCCGCTGGTGGGTTCATCGAGCAAAAGAATACGCGGCTTACTGATCACTGCCATGGCGATGTCCAAAAGCTTACGCACCCCTTGAGAAAGGGTGCCAGCCGTGTGATCACGATGTTGTGCAATCTGATAACGTTCGAGAACATCATTACACTTCGATACCAGTTCAGGTCGCATCATTTGCCGCAAAGCACCCAATCCGGTGTTGCTGGCAATTGCCAGAGCCGTGAGGATGTTTTCTTCAACGGTCATGGTCGAGAACACTTGAGAAACTTGGAACGAACGCGAAATGCCCGCCTGCGTTACCTTGCGCGGCGGCAAGCCGATCATCTCGCGTCCTTCAAACTGGATACTGCCGGCGCTTGGCGTTAGATACCCCGTCACCATATTGACGAACGTTGTCTTACCAGCCCCATTTGCACCGATGATGCCAATGATTTCACCCGGCTGAACATCAATGTTGATATTGCTCGCGGCAACAACAGCACCAAACGTCTTTTCCAGACCTTCGACCTTCAAGATGGGGGAAGAGTCAGTCATGATTTTTTCCCAACAACTTTTTCGATCACACTCCACACCCCTCCAGGCAGGAACAGGATGATCGTTAGCAACGTGCCGCCGACGATTAACTGCCACGCGTGTGGTGCCCATTCGAAGGCATACGTGCGTAAAAGCTCGAACACGACGGAACCAATGAACGGAGCAATAACACTGCCCGGTCCCGATAGAATGGTGATGAAGACCAACTCGCCGGAAGCCGTCCAGTTGACCATTGAGTCCGGATCAACTTGGCCCAACGCCATCGCCATCAGGCACCCCGCAGCCCCGGCAAGAACGGCAGACAAGACATATTTTACATGCACGGCATTGGCGACGGAGAGGCCGAGATATTCGACCCGCACCTCGTTGTCACGAATAGCCGTTGTCATCCACCCCAACGTGGAATTCAAATACATTTGAACCGCGACAGCACAAATCGCACACACGACGCAGATAAAAACAAACAGCGGGTATTTTCCGTCAGGGGCAAACCCGAAGAACGTCGGCGCCGAGATACTAAACCCGTCCGTCGATCCCAGCGCTTCGGTTTTTACGATAATGCCGTACAGAACCATCGACAGCGCGAGAGAGAGCATGGCAAAGAAGATGTCGCGATAGTTACGCAGGACGAAACCCACAATCCAGCCAATTACGCCAGACACGAGAACGGCGCCCACCAATCGCAGGAACACATCGCTCACGCCCAGATTAATGTCGAGTAGCGCTACCGTGTAGGCACCAAGCCCAAAGTAAAATGCATGACCAAACGAGATGAGGCCAGTCCGCCACAAAACCAAAAGTCCCAGAACGGCGAGAGCGCGTGCAAACCCGAACATCAACTGGTTCATAATCCAGTCGGGGATGAAATAGCCGGCCACGGCGCACGCAAACAACGCAATTACAACAATGCTGGAAGTTCGGTCAAAGAACATATCAGATTTTCCGTACTTTAGCTGGGGCAAACAGGCCTTCCGGGCGGAAAACCAAAACAACTGCCATCACCGCAAAGATCACGAACAGTTCGATTTGTGGGAATTCGTGCACAGAAATGGCACGCAATAAGCCAATTAAAATCGAGCCAATCAGGGCGCCTGGGATAGATCCCATGCCGCCAATTACAACGACGGCAAATGACAACACAATCACCTCGCCGCCTAATCCGGGGGCGACAGAAACCGTCGGTGCAATATAGGCGCCGCCAAGTGCCCCTAAGGCTGTTCCGCCGATGAACGTGACGGTATAAACCATGGGAACATTGATCCCCATCGACACGCTCATTTCCCGATCAAAGATAACGGCTTTAAGAATGTTACCCCACTTCGTGCGGTTGAGGCCGTACCAGCAGCCGGCGGCAACAAGGGTGGAAACAAGAATCAAAGAAAGGCCGTAGACGTCGCGGGTGATACCACCGACCTCCACGGATTCAAGATACGCCATTGGCTGGTAGGCGAAATACGGATCTACCCCGAAAACCAGCAAAATGACGTCTTCAAGAACGAGGAATAAACCGAAGGTCGCTAAGATGATAACGACTTCGTCGCGGCCATACATAAAGCGCAGCAGGCCCCGTTCAATGATAAAGCCGAGCACCAATCCGACGGCGATGGCCGACGCAAAAATAATGACGAAGCCAAAGGCGTCCGGCCAACCCATGTCGGAGAATTTGCCGATAAAGAAAGCTGACGTATATGCCCCCCAAGCATAAAAACTGCCGTGGGCGACATTCAGGATCTTCATCACGCCGAAGATGATCGTCAGACCAACAGACACTATAACGAGATACGATGAATATTGCAGACCATTTAGCAAGTTGGTTATGAACGTCTCCATAATGTGTGCTCACCCTTAGTTAGGAATCAAAAAATAAAGTGCTAGCAATAGCTTTAATAGGCAAAGAGGGGCGGCGCTCTGCGCCGCCCCACCTCAGAGCCGAAATGCTAGCTGCACGTCGCACCTTTCATACCGCCCTTAATCCAGTCAACGGAGGTGACACCGTCTGGCGGCATCACACACTTGGCTGGGAAGAACTTAACATCGGTGAGTGCCGGTTCGCCCGCTTCATTATTGTAACGGGTAATACCATAAGCAGCCTCGGTAATGGCCTGATGTCCATTACCCAATGCCATGTCGACGGTCGTTGAAAAGGATTCGAACGTAGCCCCTTTCAATGCCGCAACAACCTGCTCCTGCGTTGGAGCCATGCCTGCGCTTGCCGCCGCTTTGTCGTAAGCAACCTTAGTGGCGAGAATAGACTGGGCATAATGATAGGCTGGGCCCGACGGATAAGTGCCGTAGCGATCTTTAAAGGCATTGATGAACCAAGTGTTCAGCGCCGTTTTACGATCACGAACAAGGATGCCGTACGGGCCACGGTCACCAAGGATAATATTGTCCGGCATCCGCTTACCCAATCGGTAAGATGCCGCACCACCGACCGTCAAGACGGCTGTCTTCTTCTTGAACAAACCGCGTGCCCCGCCTTGAATTACAAACGCTTCCAGATCGCCGCCCCAGAAGCTGGAATGCACCAGTTCGGACTTGTCGAGCGACAATGCCGAAATTTCTGTGCCATATTGACCGGCAAAGATTTTCGGAAACTGCAGTTTTTCTGACGCTTTCGCGGAAGAATTGCGTGTTTGTAGCGTCAGATCAAAATCACGCCAGGAGTCTTGCCCCCAGGAGTAGTTCTGATTGATGCCGGTGTAGCCTTTAAGGTTTGGGAACTTGTCCGCAACATAATGTGCTGCCGCAATGTTGTCGGCGGTTGCATGGGACATGCTCCGGAAGACGTAACTCCGTGGACTTTCTTCAAAAATACGCGGTGTTCCGCAAGTCGAAAAGATGGTCAGCGTTTTTAATTCGTCGGCGACCGGCGACAGCGCAATGCAGTTGCCCGATCCCACATAGCCGATAACGACGTTTACGCCGCGCTTTTGAACGAGATTGCGATATTCAGCGACCTGTTTGGTCGCGCCACCGGATTCGTCAAAGAATATGCCTTCTGCCGTCGCGCCGCCAAAGCCTTTAGCCGCATAAGGTGCTGGCAGCTTTCCGGCGTTGATCGCATCAATGACCAATTCGGCACCGTTACGCCCCGGCACGCCAAACGGGCCTGCTGCTCCGCCAGACAAGAAAGCCGCAACGGCAATCTTGATGGTGTCTTGCTTGGTGGCGTCTTGTGCTTGAGCCGCTCCACCCGAAATGGCTATGGCGGAAACTGCGGCAAGCCCCACCCCCCTGATAAGCTTCTTCGTAAGCATAGCAATTCTCCCTTAAATCGAAATCATTGTTTATCATTTGATAATTTGAAACAGGGGATATTAGCTATAACCCACAAAAAAAAGTCAATGTTAAATGATCATACAAAAGGTATTAAATATGTTTATTCATTTTCTCTAATATAGAAATTGCCTCGTTAGCGGGAGCTCTACTTTGATGCGCTTAGCGGACGTGATATGGCCTCATACGATAATTCAAAAAAGCCGGACCCCTTTAAAGGGGCCCGGCTTTGAATTGGCGGACAGGGAGGGATTCGAACCCTCGGTACGGGTTTACCCCGCACGGCGGATTTTCAAGAACCCTTCTGACACGCCGCAAACCTGAAAATTATTTTGCAGACTTCACGCGAATTTTATTTTGGTTCACCTTGCTACCATGTAACTTTTCAATGGCAACCATCGCTTCTTCCTCGAGTTCCATCTCGACAAAACCAAAGCCTTTTGAAGCACCGCTCTTGTCATCAAGGACAAGACTGCAGATTGTAACATTGCCATGTACTTTGAATAATTCTTCTAAATTATTTTCGCTAAAATCTCGTGGCAAGTTAAGGACAATCAGTTTCATTTAGGCTCCGATAAAAATAAAAGAGTGTGGCATTAAAGCGTCGTATCAGGATAAATCTTTAACGAAACCAAATCCGTTTCAAGCTAAAACCTCACTAATTTGAGTATTCCTGTAATGCTCAGGGCTTCTTTGGCGGCTTGAATATTGTTGTTTAAATCCGTCAACCTCTGCTGCGCGACAGCTTCTTCCTGCTCATTCTCTGCACCGTTTTCTTCTCGTTCATATTTAAGATGGTCGATCTTAGATTTTGCACGACCTCGTTCTATCAGATTGTTAGTGAGGCTCAGTTGTTCTTTATCAAAGTCAATCTCTTCAATATTTAAACCAAGAGATTGAAGCTCTGTGATATTAGGCAATTCATCACAGAAACCATAAACGATTTTGTTATGGCGATATCCATGCTTCTCAAGCTCGCATTTTTTCCTGATCTCGCTGACTTCCAGGCGATAGTCGCTTTGAGGCTTGGGCGTGAGTTTGAAGGTTTGCATTGGGTTTCGCCTGTTTGAGCTGTGCATTCATTTGAGAAAGCAATAAGGAAAAGGCCCCAGCATCTCTGCCGAGGCCCTTTTAATTGGCGGACAGGGAGGGATTCGAACCCTCGGTACGGGTTTACCCCGCACGGCGGATTAGCAATCCACTGGTTTCAGCCACTCACCCACCTGTCCCCAAGTGTAGCCTGGTGTGGCCAGAGCCTTTCGGCTTGCGGCCCCTTTCATAGCCCTACCGGGCCAAGCAATCAAGCAGGTTTAGCCACTTTCGAGATGGCAGCAGGCCGGGCCTTAGGGCGCCGCCGCCACGGCGTATGAAAAGGTCGCCCCGGTAAGCTTGCGCAAAGCCAACGGATCGGTCTTGAAGATCGCACGGGGGTGGCCGGCCGCGGCATAGATATTGGGAAACCGCTTGAGGCTGACATCCATCGCCACCGCCATGGGCTGGATAAGCCCCAGGGGCGCCACCCCGCCGATGGAAAAACCGCTAAGTTTCTGCACCTTTTCTGCCCGGGGGCGCGTGACCTTGCCGTTGAGAAAAAATGTGCGCGGCAAAACGTCTTTGAGGCACACCCGGTCGCCCGCCACCAACACCAGCACCGGCTGATCACCGATGACAAACACCAGCGATTTCACAATCGCGCCCTGGGGCACCTTGAGCGCCTTGGCCGCGTCTGCGGCTGAACGTGCGGTGTCAGCCAGTTCGATCACCGTGTCCTTGGCACCGCCTGCAAGCAGGGCTGCGCGCACCCGTTTAACCGTTTTTCTTTCAAGGATCTTACTCATCAAAAGGCACCCCCATTCCCCGCTGCACGGCTTCGCGTTTGCTCAAACCATCGAACCAGGCTTTGACGTTGGGAAATTCTTCCAGCTCAAATGGATGCCAGCTAATGCGCGCCACCCACGGATACGTCGCGATATCGGCGATGGTGTAATCGTTGCCCGCCAGATATTCACTTTCG
>DAOVVL010000124.1 GCA_030637205.1 Thalassospiraceae bacterium
GGCTCAGATGGGGGGCAAAACACGCGCGCGCGTCCCTGGCTTTCAAGCACCTGGTTTATCATTTCCATCCCCACACCCAGATTGCCGATCCGTTTGATCAGATTTTTCTTTACCAGGATCGAACCCTTGTCGTAATCGGACAAGATTTCATCAAGGGTATCGGGCGTCAGGAATCCAGCATTGGCGGGACTTGCCCCGACAAAGAAATGGATCGCCAGTGCAATAAGTGCTGAGGCAATAAAGCGGGGTGAGTTTTTCATTTTTCGCATCCTCTGTGGGGCCGTCGCATCTAGAGTATTTTTGTATTGCTCATAGAATGCAAGGGGAAGGGTGCATTGGCTGGCGTGCGGGCTGGCTCGCGTTTTTTGGCAAAGAGCTGGGGAATGGTGCCGGCTGCAGGAGTCGAACCCGCGACCCCCTGATTACAAACGCCCGTGGCTACATAAGGTCAGCTTTCGCGTGCTTAGCGGACTGTTTTGGGGGCTGGCATTTATGACCGCTTTTGACCCAAAGCAGAAGTTTAGTTATGTGAAATTGTTTATAAATTTGTTGAACCCATCAGGGTTATTTGGACACCTCGCCATCGATTACATCATTGCTGGATATTCGTTAACAAGAAGACGTTTATGACAGCAAGAATTATGGAAATGCTTTTCCAGAATAGGGTCGGATTGCGCTCTATTAACGGTGGACGGGTTTTGTTCAAAAATACTTTGTTGGGGTGGCGCATATCGTGAATAAATTCTGACAGAACTTCGTAGCGCTTTAACGGGTCCGGATGCACCGCTTTTTTAATCGCGCCATCAATCCATGCCGGGATTTCGCTGTCATCATCCAGTACTGATTTATAATTTAATTTTCTTTGCGCGGCTCTTGTTTTGGATTTTGCCACCTGGGTGCCATAGGGCAGCCTGTTCGCCAGCATTTGATAGGCAATAACACCTAAAGAAAACATATCAGAGCGCGTTGTTCCGCCTTCTCCCAGATAGTATTCTGGCGCTGTGTATTGCGCGGTGCCGAGTATATCCTGTCGCTGGGCCGGGGTTGCGATTTCCATAATTCCGGAAACGCGGGTCGACCCGAAATCAATAATTTTCACCGTACCGGAACGATCAATCATTATGTTATTGGGCCTGATGTCCTGGTGTAACATTTCCAGTCGATGAAATGCGTTTAGCCCCTTGGCGATTTGCTCAATGATATTTCGCACCGTTTCAACATCGGTCTTTGGGTTATCAATCATCCACTGAGCCAATGTTTGGCCATCTATAAATTCTGTAGCAACGTATAAATAATTTCGCTTGCGTGTTTGCAGGCATGGTTTCAGGACGTGGGCACTTTTTATGCGTCGGGCGACCCATTCCTCCATCATGAACTGTTCCAGATAGGATGATGAATTTCGAAGATCCACCGATGGCGTTTTGATAATGACTTGCGAATTTGTTTGCGTATCTAACGCCAGATAGACGTGAGAACGACTGCTGGCATGAACTTCCCTGATAATTTCGTATCCATCAAACAGCATCCTCGGTTCCAGGTCTGGCGGAAACGGTTTTTCGGTTAACTGTTGATAAAGTTCATCCTCGCTTTGCTCGGGCAATTGATCAACCCTGACAATCTGTATGGTTAGATTATCCGTACTGCCTTGCTCATAGGCTTCATCGACGATGACTTTTGCAGCAATATCCATATCGCCACCGCACGCCTTTAGCGCATCAGCGATGAAATGATCGTTGGCATGTTCATAGACGCCATCTGTTGCGAATATGTAAACATCGCCGGCCTCAACCTGAAAAGATCGATAATCCAACTCAAGTTCAGGGTCAGCGCCCAAGGCGCGCCGTAGATAACTTTTTTCCTGTGAAACCTGGAGCCGATGATCGGTCGTTAATTGCTCCAACACATTGTTCTGCAAACGATAAATCCGCGTATCACCGGCATGAAAAATATGTGCTGTTGTCGATTTGATGACCATGGCACTGAACGTGCAAACGTAGCCTCTGTCCTTATTGTCACGGTACTGGCTTTGTCGGGTTTGCGAATGTAACCATGAATTAATTGCCACCATGACACGCTTGGCCGACATTTTTACAGACCACGCATCTGAGGTGCAGTAATAATCCTTTAAAAATCCACCTACGGCGATCTCGCTGGCAATCTGGCTGACATTGCTACTGCTGATTCCATCCGCCAAGGCAATGGCGATGCCTTTAGAACTGAGCAACGGATCGTTGGGAATGCAAATGCCGTGAAAATCCTGATTGATTTCCTTTCGGCCTTTGTCGGAATGTTGCCCTACGGTGATCTGTAATTGGTTTGACATGATTTTTATATAACGAGTCCCTGCTTTAAATAAAACAAGGACTCGTTACCTCAGGATTATACAAATTCACGTTTGGGTGCGGTTTTAATATGTGTGGTGTACAAGGTAAGACCGGTGAATGCGATGCCGCCAACGAGGTTGCCCAAAACGGTTGGGATCTCATTCCACAGCAGGTAATCCATAATTGAGAAATCACCACCCATCATCATGGCTGAAGGAAACAGGAACATGTTCACAACGGAATGTTCAAAGCCCATGAAGAAGAACAGCATGATCGGCATCCACATGGCGACAACCTTGCCCGTGACCGAAGTGGAAATCATGGCGCCGACAACGCCCATGGATACCATCCAGTTGCACAACATGCCCCGGATAAAAATGGTCATCCACCCAGCCGTTCCAAATTCCGCATAGCCCAAGGTCCGCGCTTCACCGATCTTGGCAATTTTCTGCCCCACGGCACCGGGATCGATGGAAAAAGCGTAGGTAAAGACGATTGCCATCATAATGGCAGTCGTTAAGGCGCCGGCAAAGTTACCTACAAATACCAGGCCCCAATTTTTCAGGATCCCGCCAATGGTTACGCCTGGGCGTTTATCCAGCAATGCCAGCGGCGTTAAAACAAACACGCCGGTTAGCAGATCGAACCCCATCAAATAAAGCATGGCAAAACCGACAGGAAACAGAACCGCGCCCAGGATGGTGGAACCGGTTGTAACGGCGACAGTAATGGCAAATACAGCGGCAAGCGCCAATATGGCCCCGGCCATATAGGAACGAATTAAGGTGTCTCGGGTGGACATGAATATTTTTGATTCACCCGCATCCACCATCTTGGTCACAAATTCCGAAGGCGCTAAATACGACATAACATTGTTTCCTCTCCATTTGATTTGTCGCCATCTGGCAAAACGAACACAAAGGGCTCTGTGTACCCATAAACAGTTAGCAAGGCCCATGCCAAGTCCGTAACGCACTGATATAGAGCGAAAAATTATTTATGGCCCCATCGGCATGGCGTTTTAATGCCTAAATAGTAGGCATGATAATTCTACTGCAAAATATTTAGGCAATTTAACGAGAATTTGCCGGTGGCGCGATCCCGCTCAAAATGTCAGATATCTCTCAATGCACTGATATAGAAGCTAAAAATAGGCCGCTCCCGGTGCGTGCGGACATTGGCATGCCTATTGCAAACTTGGCAGGGCAACCAAACCCAAAAGAGGTCCCACATGGTCAAGAAGTTAATCGTCGTCGGCAATGGTATGGCCGGCATGCGCACCGTAGAAGAACTGCTGGAGCTGGCGCCTGATATGTATGAGATCACCGTTTTCGGTGCTGAACCTCACGGCAATTACAACCGCATTTTGCTGTCGCTGGTTCTGTCAGGTGAAAAAAACATTGATGAAATAATGATCAATGACCGGGCCTGGTACGATGAACACGGCATCACCTTGCACACCGACAGCAAAATCACCCGGATCGAACGCGGATCGAAACGCGTCCTCACCAGTGACGGGCGCGCCTTTGAATATGATCGTTTGTTATTGGCGACCGGGTCAGACCCGGTGATGTTGCCGTTGCCGGGCCATGATTTGGCGGGCGTTATTGGCTTTCGCGACATCCAGGATGTCGATGCCATGGTCAAGGCTGCCAACACATACAAAAACGCCGTTGTCATTGGCGGCGGGCTTTTGGGGTTGGAAGCCGCCAACGGACTGATCAAACAGGGCATGGACGTTACGGTTGTTCACCTGATGGACACGCTGATGGAACGTCAACTTGATGTCACCGCCGGGGAAATGTTGCGTGCAAATCTGCAATCGCGCGGCATGAAGTTCGCCATGTCGGCTGAAAGTGAAGCCATTTTGGGTGAAGACCGCGTCACCGGGTTGCGCCTGAAAGATGGCACTGAAATTCCGGCAGACTTGCTGGTGATGGCGGTAGGTATCCGTCCCAATGTCGCCTTGGCCGAGGAATGCCGTTTGCACTTTGAACGCGGCATCGTGGTTGACGATTCAATGCTGACGTTCGACCCGTGTATTTATGCCATCGGTGAATGTGTCCAGCACCGGGGGGTCGCCTATGGTTTGGTGGCGCCCTTGTATGAACAGGCGCGCGTCTGCGCCAACCATTTGGCCGAATTGGGCCATGCGATGTACAAGGGGTCCGTCACATCGACGAAATTAAAAGTGACGGGAATTGATTTGTTTTCGGCTGGCGATTTTGTTGGTGATGATACGACAGAAGATATAATCCTCAACGATCCCGGCAATGGTTCATACAAAAAGTTGGTACTAAGGGATGGAAAAATCCAGGGTGCTGTTTTGTACGGCGATACCGTGGATGGTGCCTGGTATTTCCAGATGATGCGTGATGAAACCGATACCAAGGACATTCGCTCTCATATTTTGTTTGGCCCAAGCCATCTTGGGGATTCCGGTCACGGCGGTGAAAATGCGGCGGCGGCGATGCCCGATAGTGCCGAAATTTGCGGCTGTAACGGCATTCGCAAGGGCGATATTATCAAGGCCATTACTGACAAGAACCTGTTCACGCTTGAGGACGTGCGTATCCACACCAAGGCCTCTTCGTCTTGTGGGTCGTGTACCGGTTTGGTCGAACAAATCATGGCATCCACCTTGGGCGGTGATTATTCCAAGTCGGACAAGGAAAAGCCGCTGTGTTCGTGCACAACACTTACCCATGAAGAAGTTCGCGCGGCTATCACAGATGAAGACCTGAAAGACATACCCGCCACCATGTCATTTCTGAACTGGAAGTCTGTGGACGGTTGCCCAACCTGCCGCCCCGCACTGAATTATTATTTGCTCTGTGCATGGCCCGGTGAATACGTTGATGATGCCCGTTCACGTTATATCAATGAACGTGCGCACGGTAATATTCAAAAAGACGGCACCTATTCAGTGGTGCCCCGCATGTGGGGCGGCGTTACCACCCCGGATGAACTGCGCGCCATCGCCGACGTTGCCGAAAAATTTGATGTCCCCATGGTCAAGGTCACAGGTGGCCAACGCATTGATTTGTTCGGCATTTCAAAAAGCAACCTTCCCGCGGTGTGGAAAGACCTGAACAACGCAGGTCTGGTATCGGGGCATGCTTATGGCAAAGCCCTGCGCACCGTCAAAACATGTGCTGGCGAACAATGGTGTAGGTTTGGCACGCAAGATTCAGTCAAACTTGGCATAGACATTGAAAAGATGACCTGGGGGTCATGGACACCCCACAAATTCAAAATAGCCGTGTCGGGCTGTCCGAGAAATTGCGCCGAAGCGACTATCAAGGATTTCGGCGTGGTTGCTGTAGATTCTGGTTTCGAGCTTCACATCGCCGGTAACGGCGGCATTAAAGTGCGCATAACCGATTTGTTGTGCAAGGTGCAAACCGAAGCCGAGGTGTTGGAATACATAGGGGCCTTCATGCAGTTGTACCGTGAAGAAGCACGCTATCTGGATCGCACGGCACCTTGGGTTGAACGGGTCAGCCTTAGCTATGTTCAAGAGCAGATCGTTGCCGATGCCAAAAACCGCAAACAATTGCACGAGCGTTTTGTGCACAGCCAGTCATTTTCCCAGGCTGACCCCTGGAAAGACTGTTATTCGAACCCTGAAAAGCGCACAGAATTTGAAACCTTAAGCAAAGTAGGCCAAGCATGACCGACTGGAATGAAATCGGAACCCTGGACGATATCCCCCCCCAGGGCGCGCGCATTGTCGAAGGACCAGACGGCAACATTGCGGTTATTCGAACCGAAGATGATAACGTTTTCGCCATTCACGATAGCTGCCCCCACAATCAAGGGCCACTATCGCAAGGCATGGTTTTTGGCCACAAGGTCGCGTGTCCTCTGCACAATTGGACGTTTGATTTGTCCAGTGGCGAGGCTCAGGGCCCCGACGAAGGAAGCGTGGCGTGTTATCCGGTGAAGGTTAAAAACGGCAAGGTCTTCCTGTCGATAGTGAAGACCGCATAATGCTTGTTCA
>DAOVVL010000110.1 GCA_030637205.1 Thalassospiraceae bacterium
CGAATTTTTTGGCGGTCTTCATCGGGCAATTCACGATCCATCAACACGTGATAGGCATCCATGCCAATCTCATAGGCGCCGTAAAAAATATACGCAGCAATGCCCAGCGCAAATAACGGATCGGCAAAAGACCAGCCCCACTCGGTTGCCAGAAACAACGACACAATAACGCTTAAGTTAACCAGTATGTCCATCTTGTAATGAACACTGTCGGCTGCAATGGCCAGCGATCCTGTTTTATTTGCCACGTACTTCTGAAAACCAACCAGTACCAGCGTCGCCAGTATGGAAATCACCATGACCGCATAACCGATGGGTGCGCTTTCGATTGTCTGCAAGTGAACCATGCGGTCGCCTGCTTCCAAAATCAGGAAAACGGCCGAACCGAAAATAAAGGCCGCCTGCGCAATCCCGGCCAATGCTTCGGCCTTGCCGTGACCAAAGCGGTGCTGGTCATCGGCAGGTTCCAATGCATGACGCACCGCGATCAGGTTGATCATGGATGCCGCCACATCAAGCATGGAATCGATCATGGTAGATAACAGGCTGATGCTGTCAGTTGCGAACCACGCCACGAACTTCAATCCGACCAGCGTACTGGCAACCGCCACCGCTGCATACGTCGCCAGACGCATCAGCGTTGCCGCCTGTTTACGGTCTATGCCTGCGCCAATAGGTGTGGAATCGTTGTTCATAGCTATTTCTTTTAAGGGTAAATACGGCTGGTCTGCCAGCCTGTATCGCTGGCATGAAACACAACGCGTTCGTGCAGGCGGAACGGGCGATCGGCCCAGAACTCAATTTCAACGGGGCGAATGCGAAAGCCCGACCAGAAATCAGGCCGGGGAATTTCACCAATGGCATACTTTACGGCAAATTTTGCAACGCGGCCTTCCAGCTCGAACAACCCGTCCAGCGGTTGAGACTGTTTTGATGCCCACGCGCCAATGCGGGAATCGCGCGCGCGCGTTTGATAGTACGCATCGGCTTCGGCGTCGCTAACCTGCTCAACGGTTCCGCTGATGCGAACTTGGCGGCGCAGCGATTTCCAATGAAATACCAGCGCCGCGTTGGGGTTCTGGGTCAGCTCATCTACTTTTTGCGAGCCCAAATTGGTGTAAAAAACGAAACCGTCTGCATCCACCCCTTTGAGCAGCACCATGCGCGCCGAAGGCACCCCATCAGGCGTGGCGGTGGCCAGCGTCATGGCAGTGGGATCGTTGGGTTCGCTCTTTTCGGCTTCTGCCAGCCAGGTCTGAAAAAGCTCAATAGGGTCGGCGTCGGTGGATATGGCGCTCATGTGGGGGCGGGTCCCGGTTTGTTTGGTGTTGGGGCAGTATACTGACTTTTCAGCGCCTTGCAGGCAAATGTGGGGCAGATCGCGGGCCCAAAGGTGCAAAATCCACAATTATTTGCCCCACTTCCCAACATTGTGCCCAGCCTGAGGCTTACGGTTAATTTTTGGTAAGGTTTTGCCGATACCCTGTGGGGTGAACTTGAGGCTATTTCAACCGGACAAGACGCCAAACTTGATGCTCAGAACGAAATCCAAAATCTCCACAACCGCCATCGTGATGCTTTGCGTGGCATCGATACTTGCAGGCTGCGCCAACAATCAAGAGGGGGCCAGAAAATTCGGCCAGGTAGTCGGCACCGTGGTGGGCGTCATTCTGGGCGGACAGGTCGGCGAAGGTGCCGGAAAAGCCGCAAGCATGGCATTGGGTGCCGGGCTGGGCGCCCTGTTGGGTGACGAGATTGCGCGGCGTTTAAGCGAGCGCGACCGCGAAATGGCCAACGCCACTTTAAACGAAACGCTTGAAAGCGGCGAAAACGCTAGCTGGTCGAACCCCGAAAGCGGCAACGCCGGAACTGCAACGGCGAGCGATACGTATGCGCAAGCCAACACCGATGGCCGCGACTGCCGTGATTTTGAAACCACCGTCTACACCGAAGACGGCGAACACATTGCCAATGGAACTGCGTGTCGCAACGACGACGGATCGTGGGAAGTGGTACGCGAACCCAGTGCTTAAAGCTGAACTAAGGATAAAGATGAAAGACCCCTATCGCATCCTCGGCATTTCCAGGAAAGCCAGCGCGGACGCTGTGAAAAAAGCGTATCGCCGCCTTGCGCGCGAAACCCACCCGGATTCAAAGCCCGGCGACAAACGTTGCGAAGACCGCTTCAAGGAAATCTCAAATGCTTATGCGCTGTTGTCCGATACGGATAACCGCCGCCGTTTCGATGATGGCGAAATTGATGTAAACGGAAACGCCAAAGGCTTTGCCCACACCACACCGCGCGCAGCCAAACGCCCCAGCGCCAATAAAGAGCGCCCATCAGCCAAAACAGGCAAAAGCCGGTTTGATCATTTTTTCAAAGACCGCGCGCGCAAACGCAAAAGTTCGATCAAGGCCAAGGGCGCCAACATCAGCTATACGCTCAGCGTTCCGTTTGTCGAAGCGGCACTGGGTGCAAACAAAACCGTGCGCATGGCCACCGGCAAGACGCTGAAATTCAAGATGCCGCCCGCCACCGAAGAAGGTCAGGTCCTGCGCCTGAGCGGTCAGGGCATGAAAGGCATGGGCGGCGGAAAAGACGGCGACGCGCTGGTCGAAATCAAAATTGCCGCTGACGCGGTTTTTTCCAGCACCGGGCTGGACGTTCATAGCGAGCTTTCAGTTTCTATCGACGAAGCGGTGCTGGGCGGCAAGGTCAACGCGCCGACGATTAACGGCATTGTATCTATTTCCATTCCCCAAGGGGCCAATAGCGGAACGCGGCTGCGCCTCAAAGGTCGCGGCATCATTACGCACAAGGGGAAATCCGGCGACCATTACGTGACCTTGAAAGTGGTACTGCCAGTAATGCGCGACCGCGCCTTTGTAGATTTTGTGCGCACATGGACCCGAGCGCACGCGTACAATCCACGCGCAGAAAAACTAACTGCCAAACCCGCGCAACCAACCGCCCAAAAACCCGCCCATAAACCCAAGCGCAAAATCCACGCCGCCGAGTAACCCGCGCTCGACATAGGTGATAACCGCCTGTTATGCTTATGTCTTGAAACAGGGCAATAAGGGCACGTTCATGGCCACTATTTTATTAATTGACGATGATGAGAACATCACCCAGATCATGTCGCTGTTCCTCAAGGGCGCCGGGCACAAGGCACTTATCGCGCAAGATGCATCGCACGGCATCGCCACTGCCAACAGCGAACACCCGGATATGATCCTGTTGGACCTGGCAATGCCCGGAATTTCAGGCGTCGATGCCTTTAAAATATTAAAACAAAATCCGAAAACGTCTGAAATTCCAATCGTGATCTTCACCGTTCACGACCCCAAAGATCTGGACAAAGACATCGACATTTCCGGCTATGCGGATTACCTGCAAAAGCCGGTTGAGATGGACGCCCTCAAGGCATGTATCGAAAAAGTGCTTTCCTGAGCATCAATAGCCTATAGCTCTGTGCGAAAAACAAAGCCGCACCAGGCCCTTAATGAAACAGGTTATCGACGCCCATCTTCCAGCCGTCGCTGGAACGTTCCAGCGCGGACTTCAATCTGGGCTGCCACGCTTCAACGCCGCCGCGGCTCAAGTCCGCCGGATCGGGCGCCAGTTTCAAGCCGTGCGCCAGTTCACGAAGCGTCAGTTTTGATAAGTCGCGCGCGATTAGCCAGTGGTCGTCTTCGCTTAACGCAACAAAGCCCGCCTGACGAAGGGCGTCCAGCGTTTCGGTGGTGTATTCGGCGACGCCGTCGTCCAGTTCATCACCTTTAAGTGCACCCAGTTCGCTGACCACGCTTTCGCCCAGCGACTGGCGCCACAAAATTTCCAGAACCCGGACAGCCGCTTCAAGGCGGCGCGCGGGTGAAAGCTCACGAAAGGCCTGCGCCGCGCGCACCGTTCCCCATTCAGGAAGTGCTGCGGTAATTTCCGCCCCCACCAGCACCACCGCCCAAGACAGATACATCCAGATCAAAAAGATCGGCACGGTGGAAAGTGCGCCGTAAAGGGTCTGGTATGCGGGAAACGCGGTGACATAAAGCGCAAAACCTTTACGCACGAAGGCAAACAGGACCCCGGCGCAAATACCACCGATCAAGGCATGTACAACCTTGACCGGGCGGTACGGAACGATGGCGTAAAACACCGTGAAGGCAAAGATCGCCAGCACGCTGGGCAGCAAACTGGTCATCAGCCAGCCGAAGCCTGTGAACTGATCCACGCCCACTGTTTTGGTCAGCGCAAACAGGTACGTCGCCAGCGAAAGGCTGCCGCCCATCAACAGCGGCCCCAGTGTCATCACCGCCCAAAACATCATCATGCGCGGAATGAACGCGCGCGTAGACTTGACGCGGAAAATATCATTGAGCGCGGCTTCGATGGTTGCCAGCAGCATGATCGCGATTACGGCCAAGGCCACGATGCCGATTGCCGTCAGCCCGCCCGCCTTGCCGACAAAGGTGACAAAGTATTCCTGAACATTGGCGATGGTTTCGGGCAAAAAGGTTTCAAACACCAGCGACTGCAACCGATCGCGAATGTTGTCGAACACCGGAAAGGCTTTCAGGACGGCAAAGGCAATGGCGCCCAACGGCACCAGCGCCAGCAATGATGTGTAGCTGAGCGAGGCCGCGATGCGCATGCCGCCGTCATTTGCAAAACGTCTGGCGACGAGGCGGGAAAAAGCGATGAATTTTCCCGAAAAACCGCCTATAAAACCCTCAACCGGGGTTTCGCTGGGCATATTTGCGTTTGTCATGCGTGCTCACAACCGTCTGTTAACCCGTTTGGAGCATCATACACGCATGGATAAAACTCCAAAACCATGAAATTCAACCCATTTTCGGGCCGAACAGAAGATTATTACCCTGACTTTTGACAGGACCGACTTTGGTGTAAAGTGCGCCAAAGCCTTTGCAATCATAAGTGAACCCCACTTCAAGCCAATCGGAACAATGAGAAAAAAATGACCCAACCCGAACCTTTGATGGCCGGAAAACGCGGCCTCGTCATGGGCATCGCCAACAACCGCTCTATCGCGTGGGGCATCGCCAGCCAACTGGCAGCCCAGGGCGCAGAACTGGCGCTGACGTACCAGGGCGAGCCTTTAAAAAAACGCGTTGTGCCGCTGGCCGCAGAACTGGGGTCTGATTTTGTGGTGCCGTGTGACGTAACCGATCAGGCCAGCCTTGAAGCAGCCTTCGCAGAAATCAAATCGCGCTGGGGCAGTCTCGATTTTGTCGTTCATGCGATTGCGTATTCAGATAAAGACGAGCTGAAAGGCCGCTACATCGACACCAGCCGAGAAAACTTCCTCAACTCGATGGAAATTTCGGTCTTTTCCCTGACGCAAGTTTCAAAATTGGCCCAGCCGTTGATGAACGAAGGCGGCAGCATTTTGACGCTAACGTACTACGGCGCTGAAAAGGTCATTCCGCATTATAACGTCATGGGGGTTGCCAAGGCCGCACTGGAAGCAAGCGTGCGTTACCTTGCCGAAGATCTGGGCAAAGAAGGCGTGCGCGTGAACGCGCTTTCGGCTGGCCCGATGAAAACGCTGGCATCGAGCGGCATCGGCGATTTTCGCTACATTATGAAGTGGAACGAATACAATTCACCCATGCGGCGCAACGTCACCCTTGAAGACGTCGGCGGCGCCGGGCTTTACCTGTTATCAAACCTTGCCAGTGGCGTCACCGGCGAGGTGCACTACGTAGACTGCGGCTATAACATTGTCGGCATGAAAGCCGCCGACGCGCCCGATATTTCGACAGTTTAAAAGGAACGAATAAACATGGCTGGCAATACCTTCGGCGAGCTGTTTCGCTTGACCACCTTTGGCGAAAGCCACGGCCCCGCCATCGGCGGTGTGGTCGATGGCTGCCCACCGGGCATCAAGCTGAGCGAAAAAGATATCCAGCCGGTTTTGGACAAACGCCGCCCCGGCCAGTCGCGCTATACCACCCAGCGCAAGGAACCGGACAAGGTTGAGATTCTATCCGGCGTGTTCAAAGGCAAAACCGCCGGCGCGCACATCGGCTTGATGATCAAGAACGTCGATACCCGCTCGAAAGACTATTCCGACATTAAAAACAAGTTCCGCCCCGGCCATGCCGATTTTACCTACGAAATGAAATACGGGCTGCGCGATTATCGCGGCGGGGGACGCTCAAGCGCACGTGAAACCGCGGTGCGCGTTGCCGCCGGTGCCATAGCCAGAAAAGTTCTGGGCAACAAAGTCAAAATTCAGGGCGCGGTGATCCAGATCGGGCCGCACGCGATCGATCCCAAACGGTTCAAGTGGGCACAAGTTTCCAAGAACCCGTTTTTCAGCCCCGACGCGGCAGCCGCAAAAGTGTGGGCCGAGTACTTGGACCAACTTCGTAAAAGTGGCAATTCAGCCGGCGCGGTGATTGAGATTATGGCCACGGGCGTGCCCGCAGGTCTGGGCGAGCCGGTGTTTGACCGCATTGATGCCGACATCGCCAAAGCGTTGATGAGCATTCCCGCGGTCAAGGGCGTGGAAATCGGTGCGGGCTTTGCAGCGGCCGAGCTGACCGGAGTTGAAAACGCCGATGAAATTCGCATGAAGGGCAAAAGCCCGATATTTTTATCCAACAATGCCGGTGGCACGTTAGGCGGCATTTCATCGGGCCAGGACATCGTCGCGCGCTTTGCCGTCAAGCCCACCAGCTCCATCCTGACGCCCAGAAAAACCATCACCAAGGGCGGCAAACAGACCAATATATCGACCAAGGGCCGCCACGATCCGTGCGTCGGCATTCGCGCCGTGCCC